>JAWXAU010000161.1 GCA_034439655.1 Bacteroidota bacterium
ATATACTTTGAATTGACTACCTATTTTAAGATTGCTAATTGGGGTTGCAGCAATAGCACCGTATAAGTTCAATGTGCCCGCTGTGCTGCTGCTATTATTAAGTGCTCCCCCTGTAGTAATTAAACTACTTGAAGCGGTAGTTGTTGTTCCAATAGTTGCATTAAATCCATTCAAATCAAGCACTCCAGAATCCAACATAAGTGCACCGTCGCAGGTTAAGTTTCCGCCTAGTCGAACACCTTTGAGCCTGTGAATGAATATAGTTCCCTTTGTTTGTACACGTAGGCCTACGACTTTGGCTGCCCCAGTATCTCCCAACACGCTAAGCATTCCTACAGCAGTGGTATTCATCACGTTGCCAGTACCATATATTGCAATACTATCAGTACTGGTAAATGTACCTAAATTTAAATTAACCCCTTGATAAGTAAGTGATCCTGGGTTTAGACCTAAGTTGCCGGTAACGGTCATATTACTGACCGCACGAACAGTAAAAGCAGAAACGAATTCTATGTTCTTATATATATTACTAGTTCCTGCAATACTTTGAGATGCAGTGCCAGCAAATACCATTTTACCTGTACCAGTATGGGTCCCATTATTCATAATGTCTTTAGCAATAGTTATTACATTACCACCATCGTTTAATATAGTACCCGTTCCAATAAACAGCTGGTTATTGATCTTGGAATTTCCTTGCAGTGTATAAGTACCCACACCATTAATCGAAAGCACTACATGCGTATCTGCGGGAATTGATTGTGGAGTGTATAAAGTTAGTGATCCTCCTACGTGATCGAGCATGCCATATCGATAATAATTGCGAACAACATATAGCGTTCCACCAGCTACAATGGTAACGGTTGCACCTGTATCAATAGTGATATCTTTACCGTAACTAGCCCCAGTTACCCAAGGCATAAAGGTGGCAATAGCTGGTATTCTCACGTTATCTGCAGCAGTAGGCACACTATTAGATGCCCAGTTTGAAGGATTATACCATAGTGTAGAGAAACCTCCTACCCAATCGCATGGGGCTTGCAGTGATACTTTATAATCTTCTGTTTCCCCGTTTGCAAATGAGGCACAAGCGTCGGCGGCTGTTATTACAGTGTTTGTATCTACTGTTCTAATACGCATTCCTGCAGTTCCTGCTGTTACTGAAGCAGGCATAGTAATATCATAGGTAATAGCGACACTTGAAGCAACATTTGAGCTAATTAATGTATATTCTGATATATCATAAATTCCATTGCGGTTATAATCTATCCACATAACCACCTTTTGAGGTTTTGCAGAGTTTGTAAAGGTGAGTGTGTAGTTATTATTTCCTCGCAAATTGGTGGTGCGTGAACTTAAGTTAGAGGTAAAATAATTGGACCATGAACTATCACTAGTGCTTGAACAACCCGAACCGGTATTATTAATAGTACCTAATTGCACACCGTCAATAAAGCCAAGCCCACAGCCAGTAACATGCACAGGGCTGCAATAGTAAACCATCCTATCGCCCACAGCGGTTTTAGGAATAGGCATTTTTACGTTACTATTAACAGTTAAATAATCAATATATGCATCTATTTTATTGCCTATTGGAGCAGTTGGAGAAACTGTATAGCTCAACCAGAAATAGTTATTTCCGGTACCCAATGTAACTGGTGTGGTAAAGTTTACCACTACATATCCATTCGGGCTTGAAACAGTAGAACCTACTTGTGTGGCAGTGTTATATATATTGTTGTTGCTTGTAAAGAATATTTTAGCGTTCACCAAGTCAGCCACATTGGTAGTTCCCGCAGTAACAAAACGTATATTATTAACTACTAGAGGTGTAATGTTGCCTGTTGTTACCACTTTCAAACGCAATACTTCAGCATCATTAGTGCCACGCAATACATTGCTCAGGTTATTTTGGGTCACATTGCTTGTAACATAACTCATTGCGGCTTGGTTGTATACATTGATATTATCAATATCTAGATAATAGTTGCTTGTAGTTGACCCAGTTGTTTTACCTACCAATCTTAAGATTACATTCTGACCACTATACGATGAAATACTGGTCAATATTGTAGTAAATGAAGTTGTAGCAGTGTGATTAGACGCATTAATCGAAGAAACAGAATTATAAGTCACTCCGCAATCTGTTGATATTTGCAATAAAAGAGAATCTTCAGACGTTAATGTAGTAGCACCACCACCCGAAACATCTGTTATTTTATAATCAAACTGTATAGCTGAAGTAGCACTTAAAGCTCCTACTTTGGGCAGTATTGCCAGACCATTTAATGTAGCACTGTTGTTGTTAATTCTAATCCCATTGGTGCCCATAGCCCCTGTTCCGCTACCAACGCTGAAACCTGTTGCGAGTGTCCAACCTGATGGGGTTGATGTGCTTGCATTGAAGTCTTGCGTGTATGGCAAGGCCAATGGAGCTACCACTGCGATTGTTTGAATTAAAGTATCATCAGTATGTGTTACATCTAAAGCGTATATAGTGTACGATTTGAATATGTAATTACCAGTAGTACTCATATTAAACGTGTTTGTTGGAGTTGCATTAAGAGAGTCTCCAGGAAGCATTGTTCCGCTAGCTAAAGTTACATCGGGCAATGAGACAATTGAACCACCGGGTATTGTGACTTTAGTTCTAACAATCACATTATTAATAGCCATTTTAACTGTATCATAACCTAAATTTTTGAACCTGAACGAAACTGTTTGGTTGGGACCATAAATGCAACTTGTACCAGGCGAAAGCATTGCTGTTACTCCTAAATTATCGCCTAATTGGTTGATAATAATAGATGAAGTTGAATCGTTTGAAGCAGTACCATCACATATCTGTGTCCATGCTTTCATGGTGTGAGTAGTGTAAGCACCCACGTTGGCGGTAGCTGTAAATGTGAATAGCTGTGAATCGCCCACGTTAATTGATGAAACAGTAGTTAAATTCTGTATACTAACAGTTACCCCATCAACAATAAATCCAGCTTTAAAGTTAGTTCCTGCAGGAACTGTTATTGTGGAGCTATAGTTTTTCACCCAAACCTTTACCAGTTCTGTACTAGTTCTATTCAAACCACTTGTAGGTGTTTTAATCGATGATACGCCCAAGTCAAAGTTCATGTTGAATTCATCTGCTCCAATATCAGGAGTGCTACCACTTCTTGTTTCACCATCAATATCATTGGTAGTACCTACTGCTGTTCCTTTATTGTTAACTTCACAATAATCGGAATTGATATTAAGGTTACCATTAACAGCATCCTTAAAGAAGTTAGAGGCTATCACATTTGTTGTTGTATTTGCACTTGTGTTGCCTGAACCATCTGAAACATTTATAGTCCATGAGCTAAAGCCATGAGTTGTTGTTGTTCCAGAAACGTAGAATGAATTAGAAGTATCTGCACTCGCAAAGAAGTTATACAAGCTTGTTGTAGATGACCAAGCAGTAGGTATGGTATATATATAATTTGTTCCTGCTGATGTGTGGCTGTTATATAATATATTGTTCCTAATATTTAAAGTAGATCCGCTGCCAGCCCTGCCAAATGCAGTTGATCCTGCAACGATTCCACTTTGTGACCCCGCAATATATACTGTATTATAATGATAGTTCTGTGTGTTTGTTGAAGTATTGTCAGAAATACCTATCATACTATTTGTGCTTGAACCATTTTGAATTAATGAAATTTGGTTGTTTGCAACTGTAACGCCATTACCCAAACTATTGTATATACCCGATATATTTGTAAAGGTACCTGTATTAGAACTATTAGATAGTGCATATACTTTATTTCTGCTCACTTGCGAACCTGTCCCACTATTGTTATAGAATATACCATACATTGAAGTGTTACCTTTAAATGATGACAAATTGCTAACTGTATTTCTCAATATTTCAGGATTACTTTGTGTTGTGCCGCTACTTAAACCAATACCAATAACTGATGCTGATATTCCTGTCGACACATTAGAGTCGTTAGATGCCAGATAAGATACATTATTGGAATCTATCTTAAAGATTGCTGTACTGGCAGCACTACCAGCCACAATACCAAAAGTATTATTGACAGCACTTGATCCAGTATAACCATTATATAAACTGTTAATTGAATTACTTCTTATGTAATGTATGTGAGACGAACCATTTGGGTTTGCTTGTATACCTCCCACTAAAGTTGCACCAAAGCTACCATTTTCATTTTGTAAGCTATTAGAAATTTCATTGCTTCCTATAAAGTTACTATCTATATAACAAGTAGTGTTTGCACCATTACTTAATTGTTGAATAGCTATTACTTCATTTACTGTAGTTGAAGAGCTATTTACATTTTTAAATGATAGGCCAGCAACCATGTTATTCTTGATTTTACAAGAGGTAATTCCACCCAATATACGAATACCGTTAGTACGCTGTCCGCCTGCACTATTATATGCTATCACCTCAATATTGGCCGCCAAACTGCTATCGCCTACTATATTACCTGTAGCAGGGCCGTCTCCACCAATTTCCACATTACCTACTGAAACCAATATACCTAAGAATCCACTAGCAAGGCCGACTGAATAATTGGTATGTACTTTCATGTCTTTAAGAACATTTGAATATAACTTAAGCGTTGTTGTGCTACTTGTATTGCCAATACGAATTGGTAATACTTGGTTTAACTGACCTGAAACAACGGAGGCATCTCCAATTTGATATACAGACCCACTAATACCGGCTATATTTCCTCCAATGCGATTGCCCTGGATTAAATGGCCAACCTCAGTAGCTGAATTAACAAGTATTGAGGTAAGGTTAGAGGTTACTGCACCCACTGGTAAATTAATAGATGTTTGTGTAAATTTATTATCCAAGACATTCCAATAGCGGTTATTGCCCTGCATTGATAATGCAGATACCGTTGTAGAACCCGGAAGGAATGCATTCAAGAATATATTATTGTTGATTGTAATATAATCATTCTCTTTGGCCGCTGTTCCCAAGGCATATATATGATTGGCAGTATTGCCTGTTGATTTATCAAACAGACAGTATTCTACAGTATTGCTATCGTTGCCAATAGTACCATTAGTTGTACCGATAGTAACAGTACCTACACCAGCAGAAGTATTGCTATACATATTGCAATAACGAATAGTGTCTCTAACGGCATCATTGATAAAGTTGACTGCAGCGAATGCAGAACTCGTTTGAGTTAAGTTCATTATTCTGCTTGTTCCTGTTCCTCCAGCACGTCCATCAAATTTAACATACTTAACACCGTTTAAATTAACTAAGTGGCCAGTAAAAGAATTAATCCATACACCTGTATCGCCTGACGCAGGTCTAAACGTTACAGTTGAAGTTGGACTTGCCCCTGGAATTTGTCCACTGAAAACTATATTTTCAGTATACTGCCCATCAGAAATATCTACGATTATATTACCCGATATACCACAACTGTTCAAACGTGATGCGGCAGAACTAATGGTAGCAAAATTGGTACTGCTCACAGCAACTGCTGGGTTAACAGTGATAGTTCCAGTAAATGGCGTACAATAAATATTCTGCAAAGTGTCGTTTGAATTATCTTGGTCACTATTTCCACTATTCATAGTAGTACTATATACTTTGAGTGTAGAAGAACCTGAAGGGAAAGTTAAACCTGTAGTAAAGGTATAGGTAGCAGTATCGCACGCTGCCAATGCGGTACTTGGTGTAAAGGTTTCCGACACTGCACTTGAGCCTGTAACCATATAATTCAATACCACACTAGAAATAGTAGTAGAACCATTGTTTTTAATTCTTACTTTTATATTGTAGTTAGTCGATGCTGAAATTGAAGTTGAAACAGGTATCAATATGGTTTGTAAAGCAATATCATAAGAGAGCGGAGTAAATTCATCGGCCCCAAAATCGGGAGTGGTTGAGCGAGATTGTGCATCAATATCAACCGCCATAAGAGTGCTTAAATTAGTTCCGAAATTATTCATACATGCTTTATTGGTAACATGTAAATCGCTGGTCGATAGAAAATCAGGTCTTATATTTTTAGAGTTCGCATCTCTTGAGGAAGCTGTTCTCCATGTGCCGATGGTAGCATAACCTGTTGTTGAATAATATCCTAAGTTAGTACCTGTTGTAAACAAATCATTATAATCGCAAGTAGGGTAATAAGTATTATTGTCCATTCTAATAGCGGCTGCTCCATTGAGACCTGCAAAAATATTGTTTTGAATCGTATTAGTACCATAAACTGTTGCGGCAAAGTAGCCAGCAGCTGAAGTATTAGCATTTGATGATGTACCATTGCTAACGGTATTATATATATAATCTACTCCATTTCCATACTGGTCATATAATCCATAAGTCGCATTGGAGCCAGTACCTATCTCAATAAAATTGTTAGCTACCAAATATCTACGAGCAGCAGTCACACTGGAGTTAACACCCATATAATAACAGTACATGCCATAACCGCCTTGTCCACCACTTATTTTATTACCAGTGATGTATGTTTTGCTCGCATCAGCAAGTACCATAATCCAGTAATTATACATACCATAATAAGTTGCCAAACTTGAGTTTGTGGTTATTCTATTATTGGTAATTTTAATACCATCTAGATATTGGTGATACATTCCATAAGCATACTGGTTGGTAAAATCGCAATTGTTAATACCCGTTCCTCTAGAGGATGCACCAAAAGAATTACTGCTAGAAGATTGGATATACGTACCATAAGCCCCATTGTTTATCCTGCAGGTGTCAAAATATACAAAGTTCGAAATACTTGAACTAGGTATTGTTATTACAGCCAAGTTTGTAGAATTGGTAGTGGTTGAAACACCGTTCAAGGTGACATTATAGAACGAGTCATACGATGCTCCAGAACTAAGCAATAACGCGGTACCATACGTTGAGTTGGTTGCCGTAATGGTCATATTTTTAAAGTATATGTATTTACTTGCTATTAAACCTACTGTATAGTTATTTGTTGAGGTTCCGCTGTAAGTAATTACTACATCGCTAGGAACAGAAGTGGCTGATTGAAATACAATTTGATTGGTGGCCGAAGCTCCTACAATTGTTGGGATAATAAGCTGTTCTGTGTAAACACCTGTTGACACATTGAAAGTAACGAGTCCGCCTAATCCACCACATTGAAGTGCCGCAGATGCGGCAGTAAAGCTAGTATAATTTGTTGTGCCGCTTCCAGATGGATTAATAGTATAAGTACCATTTAAAGCAGGGCATAGTGTAAATTGACTTGTGTCATTATTTGTAACCGCATCACCTGATTTCGCAGTATACACTTTTAAGTTATTAGAGCCAATAACAATAGTTGCTTGTGTTGTGAATGTAATAGAAGAAGTATCACATTGTTGTAAAGCTGGAGAGAAAGAGAATGACTGTGAAACAACTGAATTACTGTTCAATTTATAGTAAACAGTCAAACTCGACAACGAATCTGAACCAAAGTTCTTGATTAGAGCAACAACATTTTGAGTACCTGCTGACAGGGGGAAGGACGGAGTGACAATTGCTGATACACCCACATCATTCGCTACACCTGTGTATTCGTCTGCACCTATATCTGGCATGCTGCTTCTGGTTTGTCCATCTATATCAGTAGTAACTCCTAAATTCACGCCATTGTTGCAAGAGTTAGTTATATGTAAATCAGTAGAAGAAGCAAAAGCAGGTAATTGATATGAAGAACCGGTACCAGCTCCATTGGGGAATGCCGCCGATGCCAAATTGCCTGATTGGTAAGTATTTCCTCCAATACGAAGAATATCAACGCCTGTTCCGTACAAGATGTTGTTATTGAATATAGAAACCGCAGCGGTATTATTAATATCAGCAGCAAAATTAGAACCACCAGTTTGGGCATTGGCCATGATATTGTTACGAACATCAATAGTATTTGTACCACCCCATACCGAGAAACATGCACTTGAGTTCGCTGTACCCGTCATATAGAATGAGTTGTTGTATATTTTCCAATTCTGCCCATACATATTGATACAACCTGCTGTACTAGTATTATTCCAAGAACCGCCAAAGAAGTTATTGGTAATTTCGCCAGAAACTCCTGCACTAGCACCACCCTGAGATGTCAATATATATATATGGTATTGGCCTGTGCGTATGAAGGTATTACCTTTAATTTCATGATAGAACCCAGTGGCAGGCGTGCCGTTAATTAAATAAATACATGATGAATTTGCATTGCCTGTAGCTAATTGAAATGTATTGTTCAGTATTTTGTTGGATGACATACTGCTACTATTTTGGTATACGCCATAGTAATATGAATTTTGGAAGTAGTTGTTTCTAATATAGTTTACAACAGAACCATTATTCCCAGCATGGTAAACACCATAATACCCCGATGAAATTCTATTTGAATCTAAATAGTTATTATTACAGTTTGACGTAGTGCTAAAAGAACTAGAAGAACCGCTAAATACTGCACCTGCTGCACTACTACTGGTTGGGGCATTGGTAATATCCACCACGCAGCTTCCTACTTTATTATTGTTTGCATTATTAAAGTAAACAGGAACCGCGTATGTTGCACCTGTTGCACGAATTCTCATATTTCTAAAGGTTACATATTGGCATCCGTTAAACAATACTGTATGTGTGGTTGATGCTGATGAACCAGCAAAAGTTAAAATAGTATTGGTTGTATCTGTACCCACAAAAGTAACAGTGTTTGTTGCCGAAGTTCCGTTAATTGCTCCAATTGAAACTTGCTCGCTGTAAGTGTTGCCTGATACGTTAAATGTTATTGGACCAGCTACACCACCGCAGCCACTTAGTATATTAACCACTCTGTTAAAGCTCTTGAAATTTGTTGAACTATTTGCCTGTGTGGTATCAATTGTATAAGTACCGCTTAATCCTGCACAGATTGTAAAAGTGAGCGTATCATTACTTGCATTACCCTCTGACGCTGCAACTGCAAATACTTTAAGTGTATTTGTGCTGCCCGAAGAAATTGTTATTTGATTTCCACCTGTAAATGTCTTTGATGAAGTGTCAAGCGGCACGAGCGTACCAGAATAACTTGTAGTAACAGCCGAGCCTCCGTTAAAGATATAACCAACTGTTCCTGAGGTAACATTGTTGGCCCCAAAGTTTTTGAATCTTACTGTTACATCAAAAGTGCCGGCCAATGTAGGTAATGAAGGCGATACTAATATACTTGCTCCAAGGTCATTATTTACAGGCACTTCGTAAGCACCGATATATGGGGTTGTTGAACTGCGGCTACGTCCATCTATATCATCAGAAATGCCAGTACCAGTAACTCCAGCTTTAAGTGTTGAAGTAGTATGTCTTAAATTAGTGCTACTTGTAAATGATGGATTAATGTTTTTAGAGTTTGCACCTACAGTAGTATAAGTTGAAGTAGTATATGTAGTACCATTATGATATATAAGGTTGGTAGATGCCGCACTAAAATAATCATTATAATTGAAAGTACTAAGACCTGTAATAGTGCCAAAATAAACTGGCAAACCTGAACCTGAACCTGCCGTATAGGCAAAAATATTGTTACGCATATTGGTAGGAGCATAAGAATAGCTAGGGTCTACATAGAAGGCACTGTATATAGCCGATGATGTAGCTACGTCTAAGTTCACCGTATTATAATCTACATCCCAATGCTGTCCGTATGCTAAGTAAATTCCTTGAGCAGATGTGCTACTAAATCCTCCCCCTATCATATTGTTAAACATCTTACCAGGGGTAGTGGATGCATTTTGGAAAGCGTATATATAATAGATTCCGTATTGCCCTGCATTGGTTACCGTATTATATGAGATTTCGCAATTGCTTCCTCCATAACAATAGTTAATACTCAAACCTGAACTTGAAGCATATCCTGTACGCATGGTGATGGTATTGCGTGAAATTGTAAAGGATGAGTTGGCGTAAATATATAATCCATATTGGTAAGTGTTGGAAATGGTGTTGTTCCTTGCATACCATTTTGTAGCATTATAATTTACATTACAATACAAATACATTGCAGTATTTCCACCAGATATGGTATTACTATCAAGTTCAAAACCTGTAGCAGTTGATTGACCTCCTGTAACACCTGTGGTGCTGTTGTTTAATACAATACCGCAGAAATTAGTACTGGTCGAATTGGTTCCATTGCTTCCTCCATAATTAATAATACAGCTTTTAACTTTTGAGTTGTTTGCTGCATTACCTAGTATATGAACTGGCCATCCATAGGTAGTTCCCGTAGCTTGAATAGTAAGATTTCTAATTATAACACCGGGTGTATTGTTAATTCTTATTGTGTATGAACTTGCTTGAGCGGAGGCTGCAAAGTATATCGTTCTATTTGCTGCATTTCCAGCACCACCATCAAAAGTAATGGTATTGGTTGTACTGGCACCCTGTATACTTAGCAGTTCTACTTGCTCATTATAAGCAGTAGCCCCCATTACGGTAAAGTTTACTGGGCAGCTTATGCCACCTGAGTTCAAACTGTTTACTGCATTTAAGAAGCTGGTGAAATTTGTAGCAGATGCCGCTGCCCCTTGGTTGATGGTATAACTGCCGCATAACGCAACACCTATTGGCGATGAAGTAAACGTATCATTTGCTGCAAACGCATCTGAAACTCCATTGGGTGAAGCAGTAAAGGCCTTAATTATATAACTTGTATTTGCTGCGAAATTAAATTGGTTACCACCTGTAAATGTATAAGTACCTGTACCACCATTAGCAGCTAAAGAAATCGAAGACAATGCTACCGAAACCGCACTACCTCCATTCACACTATAGCTCACGTTTGCCGAAGTAACGGTATTTGCTCCATAATTTTTAAGAGTTACTGTGATATTATTATTGCCCGCAGTAACTGGGAAAACAGGAGCTGTAATAACAGAAATACCTATATCATTATTTTGTGCGGGGGTTTCATAAGCTCCCATATCTGTTGATGAGCCGCGAGAAGTTCCACTGTAGTCAGTTCCAACAGTAGTAATTTTAGGAGCATTATTGGCTGCATTGCCCACATGCAAATCTGTATTTGAAGTAAAATAGGGGTTCCCGATCACCGAATTGGAATTATTACCTGCATCGCCAATAACAGTTGATGAGGTAAGATATGTTCCCGCATTATAACCATAATTTGTAGTAGATGTTGCACCCTTTACATATAATAAATTGTAATCAAAAGAAGAGGATCCGATTACTGCATATAGATATCCATTAGGCATATAGAAAGGCATGGCTGTTGAACCAGTGGCCGTTACTGCCAATAAGTTATTTCTGACATCAAGCGTGGTGGAGCCTGTAGTACAACAATTTCCTAGATATAAACATGCTGAACTTGTTGAGGTTGCTGCAAAATCTAAATTGATTGTATTATGGAATACATCCCAATTGTAGGCAGAATTTGAGAAATATATTCCATTTAAGCCCGTACTTCTAAATCCACCACCTATTAGGTTATTATACAGCTTACCTCTGCTTGAAGCATGGGCACCCGTCGATGCCAAGAATATTCCATATTGGCCAGCATTCGTTATTTTGTTCCTTTGTATAGACCACGAGTTTGTTGAGGCCAAAGCATTAGCACTACTTATATATAAACCCGTACTTGATGTCAAGTTCGTGTTCATATTAATAATGTTTCTATCAACTATGCCCCCATTGATTCCTTGTAGGTAGATTCCATATTGGTAAGCATTATTACAGCTATTACCAGTAAATTGATTGCCTCCGGTAGTTGAGTTATTTGCATCGTATGCTATAATATTTGCATAACCGCCTTGTATCGTATTTGAATCAATAATGACATTATTAAATCCTCCGGTAGCACTATAACTTGTAGCACTACCATTTAAAACAATACCTTGATAGTTCGTACTATTAAAACTAGATATTGCTGTTGAGCCAAAATCAACAATACAATTTTTGATGGTATCATAACTTGATGAACCCATTATTTGAACTGGCCAAGCATTGGTACTTGTGCCGCGTATAGTCAAGTTTTTAACGATAATATAGCTCTGATCCTTTAAACGAAGTGTATAAGGCAAACTAGCGGTGCCCGCAGCTTGTAATATGCGGTTTGCTGCATTGCCCGTTCCACCATCAAATGTAACTGTATTGGAAGCCGACAAACCTGGAATGCCTGACAAATCAACCTGCTCAGTATATGGCGTTGTGCCCATTACTGTAAATGTTGTTGCACAACTAACACCCGTTGCCACTAGTGTTGACACAGCACTGTTAAAACTCACGAAATTACTTGACGATGCTGCAGCTCCTTGATTGATGGTAAAGTTTCCACAAATAGCTACTGCGGTGGTGGGTGAAATAAAGGTATCGTTTTGACTAAAAGCATCTGTTACACCATTGGGTGATCCAGTATAGGTTTTGAAAACATAGTTGGTGCCCGATGAGAAATTAAACTGATTTCCTCCGGTAAAGCTGTAACTCATAGTAGCACCCGAAGCTAAACCCATTGATGTTAAAGCTACCGTTACCGGACTTCCTCCATTCACACTATAGCTCACATCGGCAGTATTAACCGTATTGGCACCATAGTTTTTAATAGTAACAGTCACATTGTTATTACCTGCCGATATTGGAGCAGCTGGTGCTGTCATGGCTGTAATACCAAGGTCATTATTGAGTGCGGGAGTTTCATAAGCCCCCACGTCGGTACTCGATCCGCGGCTAGTTCCGCTATAGTCAGCTCCAACAGCGGTAATTTTAGGCACATTGAATGAAGTGATACCTATATGCAAATCGGTATTTGAATAAAGATATGGATTGCCTATAATTGAATTGGTGTTATAGCTGCTGTTGCCTAGCACGGTAGAGGCCGTCAGCAGTGTGCCGGCATTATAGCCATAGGTGGTTCCTGCATTTGCTCCTGCAACATATAGAAGGTTATAATCAAAAGATGATGTTCCAATCACTGCATAAATGTAGCCGTTCGGCATGTAAAATGGAACTGCCGAAGACGCAGAATTCGTGACTGCAAAAATATTGTTCCTCACATCAAGCAGAGTTGCACCCGTTGTGCAGCAATTGCCCATATATATACAAGCTGCAGAGGTGGAAGTGGCCGCATTATCAATATTTACTGTGTTATGCATCACGTCCCAGTTATAAGCCGAACTCGAAAAATAAAGTCCGCTCGGATTTGTATTTCTGAATCCACCACCTATCAAGTTATTATATATTTTACCGCGACTTGTGGCATTGGCTGCTGTAGAAGCGAGGAATATTCCATATTGGCCCGCATTGATAATACTATTCCTTTGTATAGACCATGTATTAGTAGAAGCCAATGAATTTGCACTACTCAAATACAGACCAGAACTTGACGCCAAATTTGTATTCATGTTGATACTATTTCTATCAAATGTACCTGCATTGATTCCCTGTAAATACACCCCGTACTGATAAGCATTGTTACAAGCGTTGCCTGTAAACTGGTTACCACCTGTGGAAGAGCTATTATTCGCATAAACCATAATATTGGCAAAGCCTCCTTGTATCGTATTTGAGTCAATTATGATATTACCAAAAGTGCCTGCGGTACTATATGAGGTGGCGTTGCCGTTCAGAACAATACCCATATAGTTTGTACTATTAAAACTTGCAACAGAAGTAGAGCCAAAGTCAATGATACAATTTTTAATAGTATCGGCAGTAACTGTGGAACTGGCTAATATATTAACTGGCCATGCATTACCACCGGTACCACGAATAGTCAGATTCTTAATACTTATATAGCTTAAATTATTAATACGAATAGTATAAGGTAAACTTGCTGTACCACTTGCTTGCAAAATACGTGTAGCAGCATTTCCTGCACCTCCATCGAATGCTAGGGTATTGGTAGATGACAGGCCAGAAATACCTGTTAAGTTTATTTGCTCAGTATAAGTACCTGCTGCAACTGTAAATTTAACTGGTCCGCTTATACCACCACAAGCTGTGATAGCTGTAACCGCAGAAGTAAATGAAGTAAAATTACTTGCACTTGCAGCAACTGAAGGGTTAATAGTAAAGCTAGTTCCGCTTATACCACCTGTGCAAGTCGTAAATCCAGTAGTATCATTGGTTTTATCATTATCAGTATTTCCATTAGGGCTTTGTGTGAAAGCTTTCAAATAGTGCAGTCCAGAAGCTACCGTCAAACGTTGGTCAGTTGAACCAGGTCCGCTCGTAGAATTGAAAGTAAGCTGCAAGGTATCGCAAGGATTCATAGTTGAAGGTAATGACAATGAAATTGCTGTATTATTATCATATTGATACTTAATAGTACCTGATGTTACTGAGTTATTCCCGACATTTTTTATAGTTACAACTACATTAGTAAGTCCTGTACCTACAGTTGGTATGGGAGTCCTAATAGCCACAACCATTAAGTTGTCGCTCAAACTAGAAAATTCGTATGCACCCATATTGGGTGTTGATGAGGAACGCGTAACACTATTAATATCAGTTGTAATTCCTGTTCCACTTACCCCTGTTAAACAGCCGTCCGATATATTCAAATTAGAAGGTGCTGAAACAAAAAGTGGGGTCTTGTTGCTACTATTAGCATTCTGCGTTGTGCCCGCTGCTGTCGACATTGCAGAGGCAAAATTTGCGTAGGTTGTTCTTGCCGTTCCACTTGTTAATGCTATATTGGTACCTGTGGTTGTGTAGTTGTTATAATCCATCACATTAGCTGCAGAGAAAGTATTTCCTGCAGGAACTACTACTGAATAACCCGCAGCAGCATTGCTAAACAAATTATTTTTAATATTAAAGTTATTATTGCTTGCGAAATATAAACATCCACTCGTTGTAAGTGAAGTTCCAGATATGTTCACAGTATTATGATATAAATCAATATAACTGCAGCTCTGCACATAAATACCATAGTAGCCATTTGTTCCTCCTCTTATTGCATTATTAGCAATAGTGATTCTATTGGTACTAGTTCCTGTAACACTAGTAAAGTAGATACCATAAGATGCTGCACCACTTAGGGTGATATTGTTGCCAAGTACTTTAATTGCATTGCCTGCATTCGCGATATACATACTGTAATAAGCAGTAGCTGAACTTGTGTTAAATGTATTGTTCAATATATTAATACTGTCGGAATAATTTAAATAAACTCCAGCGTAATATTGATTGTTAAAAGTATTTCCCGATATCACCCATTTTTGATCTCGTGTACCGTTGGTTGCCATATACATGGCATATCCAACAGCATTAAAGGTATTATTACTAAAAGTATTAAAATTATCTACAACACTCTGCTCATACACATGATAGTTGGAAGTATTTTGGGTACTATTAAATACACAACCATTAAATGTATTGCTATTTGATCCTCCTGTAAATTCTACATTTCTAGCATTTCCTGAGGTGCTGGTTAAGAAACCTATATTGTTGAAGGTAACATAATCTGCACCCGCCATTTGAACTGAGTAAGTGGCAGTGCTTAATCCTTGGATTATACATAAAGCAGGGTTACCCGATGCTGATGTAAAAGTGATTGTATTGCTGCTAGAGGTATTACCTGGAATGGAAGAAAGCGAAAAGCTTTCATTATAAGTACCGTTTGACACAGTAAAAGTGACGGTACTGCTCATACCGCCGCAGGTTAAAGCACTAACTGCACTTGTAAATGATGTAAAGTTTGTTGACGATGCCGCCGCTCCTGGGTTAATTGTATAGCTACCGGTTAAAGTAGTACAAATTGTAGCTTGAGCTGTATCGTTTGACAAATTACCATCACCACTTAAAGCTGTGTACACTTTTAGGGGACTACTACCGCCAGCTAGAGTAATGGTTGTTGAAAATGTAACCGTTGCTGTATCGCAAACGGCTAAGGCCGTTCCAAAATTAAAAGTCTCTGAAACTGCTGACCCTCCATTGTACTTATAATAAACCGTTAAACTTGAAACCGATGCAGTACCGAAATTTTTAACGATTGCCTTTACAGTTTGAGAAGAACCTGAAGTTAATGTTCCTGATGGGCTGGTAATAAAAAAGACTCCAACATCATTAGACGAGGTGGCACTGGCAATTTCATCTGCCCCAATATTAGGTGTGCTGGCACGGCTTTGTCCATCAAAGTCAGTGGTAATAAGTCCTAAACCACCAACACCTCTTAAACAATAAACTCCCATGTGCAAATCTGTACTAGAGGTGTATAAAGGATTAAGGTTTTGGGAGTTTGCATCCTTACTTGTTGCTGTTTTCCAGGCTCCCAAAGTTGTATAAGCTGAGCCACTCAAGTAGCAAAGATTGGTTCCAGTTGTATAATAGTTATTATAATTAACTGTGGTGTAATAAGTGAAATTGTCGAACCTAATTGCTGGTGCCCCGTTATAGGCAGCAAAAATATTATTTTGAAAAGTACTAGTACCTGTAGAACCACCAGCAAACCAACCTGCCGCCGAACCATTTGTTGTTTGCGAAGTTCCTATATTTACAGAATTATGTACATAATCTGTTCCATAGGTACCCTGTTCAAATATCCCATAGGTGCTATTTGCAGCGGAACCAATTTGTATAAAATTATTTGCCACCAAAGGCTTTCGGGCACTATTCACGCTTGAATTTACAGCTAAATAAGAATTATACATCCCATATCCACCTACGGCTCCAGTTATCTTGTTACCAGTAATTAATATTTTATTCGTGTCTGCCAGCACCATAACCCAATAGGTGTACATTCCAATATACGAAGTAAAAGCAGAGTTCGTCGAAATCCTGTTTTTGGTCAATTTAACACCATCCAAATACTGATTATATATTCCATAAGCATACTGATTGGTAAAATTACAATTATTAAACATCGTTCCTTGAGAAGTCGCATTGATTGTACTGTTGCTATTTGAAGCAATATAAGACCCATAGGCTCCATTATTAATGCTACAGGTATCGAACCTCATATTGTTTGAAATATTGGCAGTATTATATCCATTTATAACCGCATGGTTTGGGGTATTACTGGAAGTAGTAACGCCATTAAATATCACATTGTAAAATGAATCATATCCAGCACTGCTTCCAAAGGCAAGAGCAGTTCCATAAGTAGTATTACTTGCCGTAATAGTCATATTAAAAAATCTAATGTATTTAGCTCCCGAAAGATTAACTGTATAATTCGCCGTAGAAACAGTAGACGGAAAAGTTAAAATACGGGTACTAGCATTTCCACTACCTCCATTAAAGGTAATTGTATTGGTGGCGGATGCTCCTGTGATAGCTGGTATTGTAACTTGTTCAGTATAAGTACCTGCAGAAACATCAAAAACAACTGGGCCTGATATCCCGCAATTAATTAGTGCACTATCTGCTTGGCCAAATCTTAAAAAATTACTTGATCCACTTCCAGAGGGGTTAATCGTATAAGTACCGCTAAGACCTGTGCAATAAGTAAAAGTTCTGCAAATAGTATCGTTTGCGGCTGTTTGAGTTCCATTTCCGTTTACATTATTTAACCACATTTTTAAGGTATAGGTTCCTACACTTGAAATGTTTAATTGCGTTGAAAAAGTAGCAGTATAGATTCCGCCAGAGGCAACTGAAAGGCTACTTAAAGATTGTGTAACAGCAGAATTATTATCTAATTTATAACCGATATCAACTGATGTCATATTCGCGTTCGTTAAATTAACCATCGAAAATGCAATTGTATTATTTCCCGACACAAAACTTGCGGGCGATGTAAAAGTATTAGCAGAAGCATCGCCGGTAGAAGCAGGCACCAATAAATTGTAATCTTCGCATTCCGATGAATATGCCAAAACGCCACAAGGTCCAGGAACATTGTTAGAATAATCAGCTATTACACGTAATCTGTACACACCATTGCCTTGACCCGAAGGAACTGTGAAGCTGTCCGTAGTAACACTACTAGCATTAACGAGGGAATAAGTATTTATCAATTCACTTCCGGAGGTATTAAATGTTCCATCAAGATTATAATCCACAAATACCTTTATGGTTGCTTGATAGTTGGAAGCATTTGTAATTGATAACCCCACTTTCACACCAGCAGCTGCTTTCACAGTTTGTGTTGAATAGTAATTGTAAATACCAGCAGCACCCACAGTATTTGCAGAGGTGGTATTGTTAATTTGGTTGGTGACAGCAGCAGTACCAAACTTGACATTAGTCATTCCCATACCATACCCCGCGTTATTTGAAGCAGTGGGTGAACAATAACTGGGGGCTGTGTAACACTGCGAAAATGCACCTTGGTAAGTTGAGAGCAGCAATAAGATTGCAACTAAGCTCCGAATGCTTGATGATTTTTGCCAAAAGATGTTTTGGGCTTGTGTGTAGATGTGTTTCATTTTATTTATTGGATTAGATTAATATTTTTTAATAATGGATATATAAAAGAGACATGTATTATGCATGCACAAAATCAGCAATTCCGTCAAGGGTTGCGTACTCTTCACTTTTAAATATTAATTTAAAAGTTAGTAAAAAAAAATTGAATATGAGCCGGCCCTAAATACAGATTGCTTAAAATGGCTCGCTACAAGAAAATACTTCGGAATTGCGTGTAGAAAATTTGTGACATTTAATTAGATTGGATTAGATTGATTGACTTTAGATTTTTTTTCTATGTTTTTGCAAAAACACAGATTTTTTTTACTGCTGAAAGGAATGGACAAATTTAATTCGAAGAGTTGCTTACTAGTTGCTTGTTTATACAAATTAATAATAAACAGCTTATCAACATTAACCGACCTGGAATTAAGACTCCGTATTTTACAACCTTCTATTTTTTAAACATTTACGACTTTTTCAGCTAAATCCTATCCAAAAAAGCAGTTTCACCAATTAGATAAATAGCATGATTTACTAGCTTATTGTGAGGAATCTCGTGCCCAATGATTCCTAAAATTTGTAACAAAATGTAAAACCTAGTTATTAAATAGCCTTTAGCCTTTCCTAAAAGTTGTATTTTTGAAGAAATCGATTGAATCTACCAATCTGCTACCATACCAACTAAACATCTCACCATTAACTAGTACAATTTTAGAATTGGGGCAAATTGATTCCAACTCCTTTATGTGCTTATCGGCGAACGGATAAGGTTCGCTACTTAACAAGATATATTGCGGCGATAGTTTCCTTATATCATCATGTGTTAGAATTGGGTATCTGCCATCAAAAGTGTTTGCCAAGTTTGCGAGACCAATTCTATTTAACATATCTGCAATAAAAGTATCATGCCCTGCAACCATCCAAGGTTTCCTCCAAATAAAGTAAAGGCAAGATGCGGGATGTATTTTCGGAAGTGATTCAAAACCAAATACTATTTTACTTTTCAATTCTATGGCTTCTTTATTCTTTCCTACTACACTTCCCACTGCCACAATCATCTCACAAGCATCTTCCAAGGTTTTAATATCGCTCATCCACACAGGGTAATGTTTCATGAGCTCTTCTATTTGCCCTTGCTCATTCTCTTCTTTATTGCCTATTATTAAGTCTGGTTTCAAAGCTGCTATCTTTTCAAAACTGAGTTTCTTGGTGCCACCAATTCTGGGCTTTACCCCATGTTGCTCAAGCGGATGAATACAAAATATAGTTTGCCCAACCACCTCATCTGTCAACCCCAACTCATATAATAGTTCTGTTTGTGAAGGCACCAATGATACAATTCTTTTGGGATATCGTGGTACTATAATATCTCTCCCCATTTGGTCGATAGTATTATAATATTCTTGAGTGTTATTTTTTGTCATAAAGTCTTATGTTCAGCCAATTAGACATTAAAATTTAAAAAATATTGACATAACGTCTGAAAATAAATTATTATTTGCATTGGCATCACATTGGTAAAAAAGCCTTCAAATTTAAAACAATAATCGAAATGAATTACAAAACATATTACCCCAAAAGAAACCATCTGTTGGATCGTTATATCCCATTTGGTTTTAATGCTGCCTTTAATAACCCTTGGTTTGATAGGGCAGAAACAGAAAAAGGTTTTACGCCTCGTGTTGACGTAGCTGAAACCGAAACCGCTTTTGAATTGCATGTGGCATTGCCCGGCATGGAAAAAGAACAAATTAAAGTAGAAGTGAAAGACGGATTACTAACGATTAGTGGCGAACGCAAGCAAATTACTGAAGAGAAAACTAAATTTCGCAGCATTGAAACTCGCTATGGAAGCTTTAGTCGCTCGTTCCGCTTAGGTGAAACGGCAAATGCTGCAAGCATAAGTGCTGAATTTAAGAATGGGATTTTATTGGCAACTATTCCTAAAAAAGAGATAGAAACCAAAACAAAAAATGTGGTAGAAGTTAGGTAAACAGGATATTAGGATTACAAGTTGCAGGTTTCTTCGCAAAAAGATCTGCACCTTTTTTTGTTATACATATTTCTATTTCCTAAAATTTTAAACCATTTACAATATAAATCGTCTATTTTTGCTGCATAAAATAGAAACAATTATGTTTACTTTAAATACCTTACTCAACGTGCCTCTAATACTTGGCGGACTAGGCACTGGCGAAATTGTCCTTATTGTATTTGTGGTGCTACTTCTTTTTGGTGGCAAAAAAATACCAGAACTTATGCGTGGCATTGGTAATGGCGTTCGCGAGTTTAACGATGCTAAAAGCAATGTGAAACGCGAAATTGAAACAGAAATGAAGGACAAAGAAAAAGAAAAAAAATAGCAAGCTCTTATACAGCTATAATTACATCCAAACCACCGGTTACTTAATAGTGGCCGGTGATTTTTTGTTTATAATAGCTTCATTAATTAACTATCAAACCTATACAAAACTGTGGCTGATTATAAACAATATAAAGAGAACTTAATAAAAGGTGAAACTACGGTAGTGCAAACTGTTCAGAGTTTTCTGAATAATGCGAATGAGCACAAACATCTCAATGCTTTTATAGAATTGTGGGGCGAAGAAGCCCTGCAAAGAGCTGTTGAAATTGATATAGAAATTTCCAAAGGTAATTGTGGCAAATTAGCTGGAATGGTGATTGCCCTCAAAGATAATATTTGTTATAAGGGCCATAGTGTTACCGCATCTTCAAAAATATTGTTCGGATTTGAATCATTATATAGTGCGACCGCAGTAGAACGTCTTTTAGCAGCGGGAGCCATCATAATAGGCCGCTGCAATTCCGATGAATTTGCTATGGGGGCAAGCAATGAAACGAGCACTTACGGGCCTGTGCTCAATGCCCAAGACAATACCCGCGTTCCTGGTGGAAGCAGCGGTGGATGTGCTGTTGCTGTTCAAGCAGGTTTATGCCATGCTGCATTGGGCAGCGATACAGGTGGTTCTATCAGACAGCCCGCAGCATTTTGCGGACAAGTTGGATTTAAGCCTAGTTATGGCAGAGTGAGCCGCTGGGGTTTACTAGCTTATGGTTCTTCGTTCGATCAAATTGGACCCATCACGACTAATGTATATGACTGTGCTCTATTGATGGAGGTAATATCAGGTGCTGACAGCAAAGATGCAACGGCTTCCAATAAAAATGTAGACGAATATAGCAAGTTGGAAAAAGCCGGCAACCCTTTAAAAATTGCTTATCTTGATACTTGTTTTAATAACCCAGGATTAGATGATGAATTGCGTACACAATCATTTTCAATATTTGAACAACTGAGAGCAAAAGGACATACTGTTGAAGCTGTTGAATTCCCATATTTAGATTATTTGGTTCCCGCATATTATGTACTGACCACTGCAGAGGCTTCGAGTAATTTGAGCCGTTATCAGGGGCTTGCCTATGGCCACCGCACCAGTGAAAAAGGCGATTTGGATGCACTATTTAAAAGGTCGCGAAGTGAAGGTTTCGGGCGTGAGGTGCAACGCCGTATTATGCTAGGCACCTTTGTGCTTACCTCCGATTTTTATGATGCCTATTATACAAAAGCACAGCGTGTAAGAAGACTAATACAGGAAAGCACGGATAAAATATTAGCGGATTATGATTTTATTATCACACCCACCACACCCAGCACAGCCTTCAAATTTGGCGAAAAAACCAAAGACCCCGTTGCCATGTATTTGGCCGATATATTTACAGTGCAGGCCAACTTGAGTGGCCATCCTGCCATTTCTTTACCTGCGGGTGTCCATTCTAATGGAATGCCATGGGGTATTCAGTTAATGGGTACACAATTCGGGGAGAAAAAACTACTGAGCTTCTCTCAAGAATTGTCTAAAATCGTGTCCCTATAATGTGGGTTATAATATAGTAGGTGATTTATAGCAAAACATATAGGTATTATACCCTTACGAATAAATAAACAATATAGTATTGAAAAAAGTGAAAAAGCATATCAGTGTTCTCGTTTTGTGTTTAGCATCGTTGTTTGTAAAGGGCGACAATGAATATCAGCAAAGGTTATCTAGCCTGCATTATTCTATCCCATTACCCTATAATGATTATATAAAGAATTATATTGATTACTATTTGAATAGTCCACAGCAAACTAAAAAAATATTAGGCCTTTGGAAACACTTTGAAACTATTATAGAAAAGCAGGTGAAAATTAGTCAAATGCCTGAAGAACTTAAATTCCTTCCCATTGCCCTGAGCAGTATGAATCCAAGCAGTATAAATGGAGCAGGAGCAAGTGGCCCTTGGATGATTATGTTCAACGATGGTAAAATGCAGAAACTAAAACAAACCTCCTTCATTGATGAACGGAGAGATTGGGAAAAATCGAGCAAGGCTGCTTGCAATTATTTTAAAGATTTATTAAATATATATAATAACGATTGGATGCTTGCTATGGCTGCATATGCAAATACACCTGCTGCTGTAAACAAAGCTATAATAACCAGCGGTATCAGCATGAACTACTGGAGTATCTATCTTAGCCTGCCTGCTGAAACACGAGATATTGTTCCCAAATTTGTAGCGGCGGTATATATAGCTAATTTTTATAAATTACATGATTTGTCGCCCGAAGCACTAGACCTACCTATGGAAATAGATAGTATTGCTGTAGACCGAAAACTAACTTTTGATCAAATTTCATCAGTAATTAATGTCCCTATTCGTACTTTGGAATTATTAAACCCTATATATAAAAAGCGAGAAATCCCTTTCGCCGAAATTCGTTATATATTAAGGTTACCTAAAGGTAAAGGGCAATTATTTGAAGACAAAAAGTATGATATATATAGTCATATCCCTGTAAAACCAACCGATAATAAACCTAATGTAAAACGTGATACCGCCACCACTCAAAAGCCACAACCGGCAATAGTAAAGGTAGCCTATACGGTGAAAAGAGGTGAAACTTTGGCAGGAGTATGCGATTATTTTGATTGTACCCTATACCTAGCCCGATACTGGAATAGACTTAAAAATAATTATGTTGTACCCGGAAAAGTATTATACTTTTGGGTGACTACAGAAAAGAAAAATTATTATGAGAGTATCAATACGCTTACTCCAGCACAAAAGAAAACTTTAAGCGTGAAAGACTAATATATTCAGCAAATTAATATTCATTTATTTTGCAGAAAACTTATGATAAAATAATAATAGGAATCGACCCAGGTACAAATATCATGGGATATGGTGTTGTGGGATGCGTTGGCAAGAATTCAGAACTTATAAGTTTAGGGGTTGTAAAGTTGGATAAGTATGATAATCATTCGCTCAAGTTGAAACATATTTTTGAAAGAACCTTATCGCTTATCGATCAATATCATCCCGATGAAATGGCCCTCGAAGCACCCTTCTTCGGTGTGAATGTGCAATCGATGCTTAAGCTTGGCAGGGCTCAAGGAGTTGCTATGGCGGCAGCACTATATAGAGATATTCCAATTACAGAATATGCACCGAAGAAAATAAAAATGGCTATTACCGGCAGTGGGTCAGCGTCGAAAGAACAAGTAGCTGCTATGCTGAAGGCTATATTAAAGTTTGAAGAAACGCCAAGCTTTCTCGATGCTACCGATGGTTTGGCAGTGGCTTATTGCCACTTTTTGCAAAACAATTCTGGAGCCAATCATACTGATAAAAAAGTAAGTGGTTGGGCTTCTTATGTGAAAAATAATCCCAGTAAATTAAAATAGATTAGTGGTTGGTGAGGACACCAACCATGTACAGATTATATACTTATTCTACTATCAACTTTTCGATAGCGGTTTGTCCATTTATATTTATTTGTACTATATATATACCTGCACACAGTTGTTGCAAACCTAATTGAGCTGTGTTATTTTGAATTTTAATCAAATCAGTAATTACACGCCCATTAATATCCATAATTTTAATTTGCTCGATAGCTTGGCTTGCATTTATATATAATATATCTTTTGCTGGATTGGGCATCATTTGTATATGATACAATTTGCTTACTTCGCTAATAGCAACCATTCCGTTGTCCTTAATATTTAATGTAAATATATCTAGCGAACCAATTGTTGCATTTGTAGAGGCATTTTGCAGTTTCAAAATCAAGGTATGGTCTCCGCTTATCAACTTGTCGCTAATGGTGCTTACCGAAACATTTTGGGCAGTAGTAGTGCCTTTAGCAAAGGTTAACTTAGTAGTAGTATAAGTGTAATGCGTTCCGCTAATTGCAGTACCTCCGTTAGATACCACATCTATAGTTACATCATTTGCTGTATCAGCACTACTAATAGAAACAGCGATACTTGCGTTATTACCCTCTGTTACTGAATCGGAAACGAATTTGAATGAGATTTTAGGTATTACTGCTGCAATAGTTGTATCGTTATCTATAATAGTAATGGTATTTGTACCATTAGTAATTTGTGCACTGTTCGTAGCATTTTGTAATGAGAAAATTAAAGTCTCGTCGCTTTCGTCTACTATATCATCATTTACTTTAAACCATATAGTTTGTGCAGTGGTGCTGCCTGCTGCAAAAGTTACGGTTTGTGCAGTATAGCTGTTTATATCAGTACCATTTGTTGCGGTTCCACCAGTAAGTGCCACATCCACTTTGGTGGCATTATTAGGATCTGGATTTGCCAAATTAACGTCTACCCAAACGGTGTCAATATTTTCTTTTACCGATGAGGTTGTTGAGGCAAATGATACATTGGGAACATCATTATCTTTAATGGTAATTGTCATAATCGAATCTGCTCCGATATCAATTCCATTTGAAGCATTGCGAAGAGCCAAAACGATATCTTCTCCGCCTTCTGCTAATGCATCATCAGTTAGGTTTATGGTAATACTTTGTGAAGTGGTGCTACTCGCTGCAAACGATGCAGAAGAGGATGCCAGTGAGTAATCGGTACCATTAGTCGCCGTTCCTCCTTTTACTATAATAGAAATACTTTCACCTTTGGTAGGAGCAGCAGATATATCAATAGTAACGCTGGTAGTCCCTGCACCTTCGCCAATGCTAGCTGTAATATTATTAAATTTTACTACGGGATTTTTGGGAGCTACGGGAATTAATGGAGCATCAGTTCCACTAATTTGTATAGCAGTAGTTCCCCCTTTTGGATTAACAGTATTAATACTACCTGTAGCCCAAACACCATCTGCATCAGTGTCGGCATGGTATAATGACCCATCTGATAAATTATGGTTTTCAACTCTACGAACACCATTTGCTAAACTATTAGGAATAATAGTACCCCAAGCACCTGAAATAGAATCTACATTGTTCTTATAAAATGTTGCTGCAGTGGCCGAATTTCTATAATCATATCCATCCTGTTCAATTAATGTAATGCTTAAGGGTCTACCTGATCCATTTACATTATCATATAAAAAAGCAAAATTCTTATCAGCGGCCTTGCTATGAGAAAAAACACCGGTACAACCTGAACCTGAAGTGGTTGAAAAATCTAAACACTTAACACTATCAGCAGTCGTCAGATGAAAAGAATCATTTGAACTATTGGCTACTCCATCGTTTAATATAATACGCGGTTTAATATAATTGCCATCCGTAAAACGCACGTTACCTGTTAGCTCCAATCCAAACCAACCTGCATACTCACCGTTATTATCAGTAGTAAGCGAATCATATTGACCAACGGTTTTCAGTCCATATGAAGATGAAAAAGTATTATTGCCGCTTTGGTGCACAAATATTTGGTTACCACCACCCTTTGAGGTAGGACCATCGGTTGATTCTTGTATGGCACGAACACCATAACGATAAGTGGTGTTAGCAGTAAATCCGGTTAATTTGGCCCATATAAAAAATGGCACACGAGCGGTATTAGTTGCTGCACCTGCATTGCCTTTGGCATATTGCGGAACAATGGCTGAACTTATAGATTGAGCTTCTAAGTTGCTATTACTAAATAATAAACCTATAACAAAGAGTAGAGAAAGAGATATTTTTTTCATTTTTTTTAAATTTCGAGTGCAAAAATAACAAAACAAGCCCATCTTTTTAAATGAAATTATTGTGAACTTCTTATTTGTTCAAAAAGCGTTTGTAAGATGGCTACATTTACCCCTGTTCCTGAGGTTTGAAAATGGGATGCAACTATTTTTTCTTTGATATGTTGAATTCTGTTATCAGTGGCTGGATGTGTAGACAGAAACTCGGAGGGTCCTCCTTGCTCAGCTTTTTTTAACCGCTCAAAAAGCTTGAGTATCCCGTCTGGATTTATATTATTTTTCTGCATCAGTTCTAGTCCTTTTTCGTCGGCTTCTGTTTCCAAATCGCGTGAAAATTGTAGTGACCGAAGAGCGTCCCCATTCTCGGCAATCGCCGCGGCTATCCCTGTTAAATCACCTATTACTGCACTAATTAATATATATGCTCCAGCCGTTCGCACCAATGAACGCGTAACGTGCTTGCCGTTAATATGTGATATTTCATGACCTATCAACGCTGCCAATTCTTCATAGCTTTTCATCTCCTTTATGATACCACTCATTACCACTAAATGTCCGCCGGGAAGTGCAAATGCATTTATCATATTGCTATCAATATAAGTAAGCTGAATATGATAATCGCTGGGATAATTTAATTGTTTAAAAAAATCATTCAGTAGTTTTGTTTTTTTTATATTAATAGTACTTGAAGGTACTGCACTTTCATATAATGTTTGCCCAATACTCTCTTCCGTAGAAACCGGCAAGGCAGAAGCCACTCCACGTGCAATCCAATCTAAGCCAATGGTGTAAAATCCCACAAAAAACAATATGATGAAAACTATAATAAGGATAAAAACAGATGCTCCCTTAAATATGGTAGATTTTTTAGGAATATGAAATCCCGATTTCGGGTGTTGCTTGTGCAAATTAATCATAATACTTTTATCCGCAGTTTCAAATTTTTCAATAGGTTCATCTCCATATTGTATTATATAGTTCCCATCTTGAAATAGAATACTTTTATGGATTTTCGATTTATCCCATTGTACTTTTATCCCATTAGATAGCGTGATTAGTAAGCCCAAATCATTGACTTCGGCCCCAGCTTTATTAGGAGGTGTATTGGGTTTAAAGTAGAAATCCATCATATATTGATTCCAATTTCTACAATATTTTTTCGGAATCTAAATCTGTATAATATTTTTTACCTCTAGCAAAATAGTCCCAAATAATAGAACCCCTATAAGTACCTACTAGTTTTTTATTACTTGCCACAAAGGGTTTATCTATTATACCTTTATGACTAAAATTCCATTTATAAAAATGCATGTGTGCTTTGAACACCGCCTTAAAATTACCTCCCTCGCCCGATACTAAAAATTTGATTGCGGCAATTCCATCCAAAATTAAACGCATCAACATGATAAAAAATAAAAACGACCCTTTCAAATTTCTATATAATAAAATTAAATTATTGCGAAAATTATAGTATGTTTTGCGGGGATTTGATTTGTGCAAAGTTCCTCCACCCACATGGTATACCTCACTCTGCGGACATACCATTACTTTATACCCTGCTCTTTTCATTCGCCAACACAAATCAATTTCTTCCATGTGTGCGAACAATGGCTCATATAATCCGTTCAACTGCCAATATATATTTGCACGCACAAATAAACAGGCTCCTGTTGCCCAAAAAACTTCTTGTACATTATCATATTGTCCTTCATCTTTTTCATAGGTTTCTAGTATACGGCCTCTGCAAAATGGATAACCATATCTATCCATATAACCTCCACTCGCACCTGCATACTCAAAATAATTTTTATCACTATAATACTTTATTTTGGGTTGGCAGGCAGCGATATTTTTGTCACTTTCCATTAGCTCAATAACAGGTTCTATCCAATGCTCAGGAGTTTCAATATCACTATTCAATAATATATAATAATCGGCTTCTACTTGCTTGAGGCAGTCATTATAACCTTTTGTATAACCTCCATTCTCTTCATTGATTATTAGTCTAATTTCAGGGTAATGCTCTTTCATATAAGACACAGAATCATCGGTCGAGGCATTGTCGCCCACTATAATATCCAAATTGGGGTAGGTAGATTTTTTTACAAAGGGCAAGAATTTTTCCAACCATTTTTGTCCATTATAATTGAGAATGACGGCAGCTACTTTGGGGTGGTTTGTTGCCATTTTTTATAAAGTATATTTAGATTGTATCATTAATCCCAAACCAGACTGATACTTAGGTGCAACCAAGGCCTCGAGGCTATTTAATTTAATACCCATTTGGAATTTATTTTTCCTGCTTTTATATTGATAGGATAAGTCAATATTATAATCGCCATAACCACCAAAGCGTATTTGCGGAATCAATGCATACCTACTTTTGTGTACCTCCACTCCCATAGCTAGCTGTGGTTTATAGGAAGCATATATCATATAATCTATTTGAGTATATATATTATAGTATGCACTGCTTATCCCCTTCAAATTACTACCCATTTCATATTTTTTCGAAATTTTAACTAAAAAAATTGCTGGAAGTACCGAGCTGTTTTTTAAATAATTATAATGTGAATTTAATAAGTTTTTTAAACTGTCGCTTAAATTATCAGTATAGTTTTTACTGGTTACTTGAGCGATATTCCCTACATCCAAACCACTGAATCTAATAGCACTATCCCAACTTAAATTCTTATTGTTTTTATTCCAAGTAATAAAACCTAAATCCGTAATTTGTGCTTGAATATAAATTGGATATATTTTGTTTTTTTTATTGAAATATTTCTGATAAGCGAAATCAATAGATGCTCCGTTTCCTACAAAACCAAAAAGTTTATTTATAACGGAAGACCTGTAATCTACGTTCCACCTAGCATCTATATAATCACCATTTTGTTGGGTATATATTTGTGTATTACTCAAGTGTATATATGTATACTTATTCCCTGAAACATAATTTAACGAAAGTGCTAAGGTAGGTTCGGATTGCTTATTATTATAATAACCAAACGAAACACCCACCTTATGCCAACTCGCAGAGCGAAATAGTAAATTCATATTGTCTAAATTCCTTCCTGCATAAGGTGCATTGCCTCTACTGGCAAGGCCTGCTAAGTCTTTACCAATACTTCCATCAAAATGCGAACGAAAACCGTAATGTATATTATTTAAAAAATGATTCTTCCTTTTATATACAATATCTACAATAAAATCTTGCCCGAGAACTGAAGTGTTTTTTAAATTTCTATTTAATAAATTTATATCGTCCGTGGTAAAATGCTTTCCCATAAAATAATCGTATATCGATTTGGTAGTAATTCCTCTTGAATCCAGAGTGTACGATAGGTTAATATAAAGTTCGGTAGGATATTGATGCAATTTGACTTTATTTCCGGAATCAATTATTAAATTAGGCTTCTCATTCCCATACACAAAATAGAAGCGACAAAAAAAAGCAGCAACAAAAAGTATAGCTTTATAACTTTGTCTCATACAATACATCTGCTGCTATTTTCACATCCAAAAAATAAGTATCATAAAATGTACCATTGCCCTTTTTGGTATTTATCCAAGCATTGATCACTATATAATATCCCTGTTTCAATCGTACCAGTTCATCCACATTGGCAAATTGTTCTAATATAGATTTGGTGGGATTACAATAAGCTGGGTTGCTAGTATTATAAGCACCTGCGGCAATATAGGTAGTTGTGGTAAAAAATGAATCAATAGGTTTTTTGTCAGAACCCAAAACATATATATTTACTTTAGCCTCTACTGGAAATGCATTTTCAGCCGTGATGCGTAATAGCACCTCCTTTACTTTTCTTCCTTGGTCAAGATGCGGAAAATCATATTTGATAGTGTCTGCCAATTGTAGTCCTTGAGCAATTAATTGAACGGGCATTTGTACGTTCAAATCAGCTTTTATATAACTATTGCCATAGAAGAAATCTCCAAAATTATATACATTGCCATTCGGATTAGTAGTAGCTGTAGCTTTTACATGGTAGCCTGTAGGCATACTTTGTATAATAGAAGTAATATTGGAATTGGCCTCGGTAATATCAAAAACACTACGCACAGGTGCATTGGGAAAATATATGCCCCGACCAATACTAAAGGGTTTACTAAAAATACTTCCTGTTAGCTTTTGTGTATCGTTTTTATAAAACTCCAATTTGTCAAATGTAATCTGTGCCGAAGCACCTATACTGTTTTCTACCATTAAAGAAGTTTTAAGACTTCCTAAATAAAATTTACCAGCGGTGATTCTTTTGAATAAATTAAATTGTGGTTCTTTTTTTTCTATCACAAATTTTTGCTGGCCAAAATAGCCATCACCTTTTTTAATACTGAGCTGCTTAAATTTGAGCGTAAATTTTATATAATCATTACTGGTAATAGTAACGGGAATACCTGTAGAATCGGCACTTGCAGAAACATGTATAGTGAGGTAATTGGTTTGCATTTTATCAGGACCCGTTAGGTCGAGTTTATAGCCACTCCAGTCAATATTAGCCGTTGATTTTGTCTCGAATGGATAGTTTCCTTTGCTAACAGTAAATGGTAAATTATACAATGATGCGTTTTTGCTGGTTTGCGGGAATACCAAATCCAATTTCAAATTTTCAGGAAAAGTACTATATGCTGAAAAATCAATAAATGCAGTATCAAATTCTATATTTTTTAATTGGGCGTCATTAAGTTTAAAATTGAAACCATAATTAAAATCTATTAGTTTTCTATTTGGAAAAATAGCTGTAATACTAGATACTTTAAGATTACGAATACTTATTTTAAACACACTGGCTTTAGCAGTATCAATCAATACCTGTGTACTACCGCTGCCTGGAGAATATAAATTTAATACGGTTCCCACCATCAGCCCTTCCACTTTTTTGCCTGCCAATGATATACTATGAACTACTTTGCCTCCGTTTGATTTTATGAGTTTAAAAGTATCTTGGGCCACCAAGCTATTATCCGATTTATTGTTCAATTGGAAAACAAAATCCTGCAAATCAACTGGGAAATTATTAGTTAAATCTATTTCCATTTCCCCCTCAAGTATCTGTGCCGATTTAAACAGGGAACCCAAATCAACTGTTGTCGAATTTGCATTGGTAGTGGAGATAGCAGGTATGGCCAGCATACTGCCATGGTTTGCAATTACTGTTGCCCCAGCCACGCCGCCCTGCTCGCATATTTGGCCCAATGACAAAGTATGCACAATGGTATTATCGCTCAAAGTCATGTCCTTTAATGCCATAGTGGATGATATACCTGTATCGGGCAATTTGAGCAGTTCGTTCACCGTTTTATGATATAGATTTTGGTGATATCTGATATCGATAGTATGGTCGGGGTTCACAAATGATATTGAATCGGGAAGCAAGTTGTTTACGGTAAGATTGGCATAGGCCAGAGGAGCCAACCACTCACTATCATAACTTGGGCTTTTGCTTCGCCTGCATGCTGAAATGCTGAGGCATATTACAAGCACTAAAGATAGCTGTAAAATAAAGCTAGTCCTAGAGTTTAGTTTGCTGTATGTATGACCGAGTTGTGCCAAGTTTAGTGCGATAACGTGCAAAGATACAGAAGGGATTTTAAAAGTTGGGTAAAAATGTGTGGGTAAAGATCCCTTTATACGCCGCGGCGAATCCCTGAGGGGAGACTGACTCCTGCTAAAAACGGGGATAATTACTAATATAAAAAGTGTGAGTTAAATTTGAGCAATAATTTTATAGTTTTTTCGTTACTATATTTGTCCTTATAAAAGTATTGCAGTGAATAAAATATCATTACGCAACAAACCTACAATTTTTGCTATTATATTTTTTATAATAACTTGTGTTTTTTTATTATAAATTATATATAAATGGGGAGAGTGTATATAGTGGTCGGATGGAGAAGAGGTTTATGGTTTTGGAACAATCACTAATTGTTTCAAACAGAGAATTAGATGAGAAAAATATGCAAGTAATTGGTCAAGTATATAAATTAATAGAAACTGAATCGTCCGAAGTTATACCTTATGTTTTAACGGTAAAAGAAATAGATAGTTCACTTAAAATATTTACCAAATATATTCGTAAACTCAATTCCACTTTAGATGGTAATATATATAAGAGTTTCCAAAAAAATCCTGAATTTATTAGTAACGACAATAAAGAAAATATAACTAATTTAATAACTGAATTACATAGTAATACATTTAAAGATGCGTTAAACAAGATGGGCCAGTTTCTGAATTTAAAATGCAGCAAAATTGGAATTGACACACTATGCTTATTGAATTTAACCAGACTTAAAATCACTTATGATATTAAAAGTGATTGGACAAGTGAATTTTTCCATAATTTCCCACTTGAAGGCATTAGTATAATGCTTGCTAAAATTGAAAATGATTTTAAGTGTGCTTCTTCTGAAGTTATTTCAGAAATAGCAACACGACAAATCAATAGTCACGGCTGTGGATTTGATCCAAAGATAGCGACAGTCTTACCTAAAGCTATTATGATTCCAGTAGGTGACAAATATGAGGCGGATATTTTCTTGTCTAAAAATAAAAATTTCTATTATAAGAATATTGATGGTATAACCGTCGATGGTAAACCAATAAAGATAGAGAGTGGGATTGGGAAATTTGAACAAATAGTAACCGATGGCAATCACAAAATTCAAGGTAGCATAATGAAAAAAACCCTGACGGTGCAACTGAACTACACCTGTTCGATATAGAATACACAGGCTTCAAACTCCCACCAAACACAAAGAAATAAATTACCTATCCCTCTTAATCACCAACTCAACCAATATATTTATATGCCCATAGCTTGCATGGTTTTTATACGGCTCCATTAATTGCATGGCCTCATCTATCAATTGTTCCATTTTTGTAGAGGCATATTCAATACCCTTATAATGCTTCACATAATCAAATACTTTTCTCACATGTCTAGCACTTGTATTATGTTTCTTTACGGTATTGATGATTTCTTGTTTTTCACTTGAGGTGCAATTGTTCAAAGTATATATAAGTGGCAAAGTCATTTTGCGTTCTTTAATATCAATACCTCTTGGTTTGCCAATATCATCATCGCTAAAATCTAATATATCATCTTTTATTTGAAAGGCGATCCCTATTTTTTCTCCGAACGAAAGCATGCGTTGTATATCTTCATCACTTGCCCCTGCCGAGGCTGCACCCACTGCACAACAGGAAGCTATCAATGAAGCGGTTTTTTTTCGAATGATATCATAATATATCGCTTCGGTAATATCCATTCTGCGGGCTTTTTCTATTTGCAAAAGTTCACCCTCGCTCATTTCTCGCACGGCATTGCTCACTATTTTAAGCAAGCCAAAATCATTATTATCTACCGAGAGCAACAATCCCTTGGCCAATAAATAATCGCCCACCAGCACCGCAATTTTATTTTTCCAAATGGCATTGATACTAAACATGCCTCTGCGTTCATCCGAATCATCCACCACATCATCGTGAACAAGAGTTGCTGTGTGTAATAATTCGACCAAGGACGCACCACGATAAGTTGCCTCAGTAATACCGCCATGTAAACTTGCGGTAGCAAATACAAATAAAGGACGCAACTGTTTGCCTTTCCGTTTCACAATATAACTCATCACCGTGTCGAGCAGCGGTACACTGCTTTTCATGGCTAATCGAAACTTTTGCTCAAATTGTTTGAGCTCGGTTTCAAAGTCTTTTTTTATGAGGTCGAATGAAGACAAATGTTGGTGTTTTATATAAGTTTCTTTGTAAAAAGAGTGCTTATAATAATACTACAAATTAAAGGGTGAAAGGGTTTTGAAAAAAAGATATTTTGTGATTGCTCCGTTCATTCTGAACATCGACGACGTCATGCTGTTCGCCGCGGCGAACAGCATGACGTCCCATGCCTAATGGCGTAAATGACGTTATACCGAAACTCACTATATAATAGTCCAAAAGAAAGGGACTAAATGTATTGTAGTTCGGCATTACCATTCTAAAAACCAAATCCGCCACAGGCGAAGAACTATTTTAGTTTAAGAATTGGTATCACTTATCACCTCCTAATCGTATCCTGCTTTATAATACTATCCCTACCCACAGACTTTAACATTTCGTAGCGGTTACTATCAGCTTTTAATACTTCTGTATCAGTAAGGTCCTGAGGTTTCATAAACACAGACAAAACGCCCAATAAGATAAAAACTACAATGATTAAAGCAAAATATTGCCATTTAAGTTTTTCCATTACTATTCAAATTTGGTATGATAACTTTCCAATAATTTTGTATATAATATCATATCGTACTGGTAAGTCAATAAACTAGCTTCTGCTTGTGCCAGTCTTTCTTCCGCCGATTCAAGTTCATAATAAGTGGTATTTCCCAAGTCGAATGCCTTTCGTTCTAGATTTGTTTCTGACCTTAAATATTCAATTTGTGTATTGATTATTATATAAGCTTCCTGTGTGAGCCTTAGCTGTTCTTTTAGTTGGACAATTTTTGACCTGAGCTCAAAATCGAGCTGCGATATTTTGTTATCATATCTTTTCTGCTCTATGAGCGATTGTGAAATTAAAGACTTGGGTTGCATTTTATTGAACAAGGGAATATTAACATAAAAAGCAACATACTTTGAAAGGTTTGTATTAAACTGTGTGTTGAGTTCCATTTGCACCAAACTTGAGCTGCGGGTTACCCAGCCTGCCATAATACCCGCCGTGGGATACCGGGTTGATTTATAAATATTGATTCTTTGATTTTCGAGCGACGACAAACTTTGGTAAGTATGATATATAGGAAAATTACTTACTGAAAAACTATAATCTTGTACAGTAGTTATATTCAATTTATCAGGCGATTTTATATTGATAGAATCAGCGGTATAGCAAATTCCCTGAATTTGTTTATATAATATATTTTTCTGGTTTTTTAGTTTTGCTATCGTCAGTTTATTTAAGGTAACATAGGCATCAATATGGGGAATTTCCTTGGCGGGTAATACGCCAGCAGCCACCATACTCTGCACTTTCTTTTGCTTGAGCAACCATTGGTCGCTTACTTTTTGGGCTTGCAATATTTGTGCATCAGTTTGCCAATATTTATAATATAATACGGTTATCTGGTTTTTTAATTCAAACAAATTTTGTCGATATTGTTGGTGCGATACTTGTTTGCCAATATCATACATTTGCCCTGTATAATAGTTTTTACCTCCATCGAAAAGCATCCAATCGGATTGTATGTTGAAAGAATACACTTGGCTGCTAAAATTGCTCAGCACATTGGTAGCGGGGTCAATAAACAAACCCCAGTTATAGGTATTCCGTATGCTTGCCGACAACTGTGGCAAGTAATTATAGTTATTATATTTCGATGCTTGTTCATATTTCAAACTATCAATAACTGCATCTTTAATACTCATATTGTTATTGTAGGAAAGCAATACCAAATCGTTCAAGCTACTTGCTTGCTGGGCTTTTGCTTGTGAAATAAATAGCAGAATATATATAGCTACAATACTACTCCTCATCAAAGAATAAATTTACATGTTGTACTTTATCCATCAATTTTAGTTCTTTCACCAATACTTGGCTATTCTCTTCTTTTTTCAATTTTATATAATAAGACAATTCTAGGTATTGGTTATTCTCCTCGCCTAAGGCTTTTACATTTACCAAAGAATATTTGCGGCAAAATTTACTGATTACGGTGCTGGCATCAAAGCCATCGTCCGTTTTGGCACTCACCACCATTTGCAATAAGAAATCACGCTTACGCGGTGCCGACATGTTTACCTTAACCACCACATAGAACACCAAACCCACTATAATAGTTCCCATTATGGCTACTTCATATATTCCTACGCCACTGGCAAGACCTATTGCTAAAGCAAAAAATACAAACATCATATCCTGCGTATCTTTCAATGCCGTTCGGAAACGTATGATAGACATTGCCCCCACCAATCCAAAAGCCGTCGCCAGGTTATTCCCGATAACCATTATAACCACAGAGGTAATCATGGTAAGCATGATCAATGAATTTACAAATGTGGTGGAATAACTAAGACCTTTATAAGTTTGTCGGTATACTATCGAAATCATTATTCCGCATGCAAGTGCTACAATTAAATGCAGCAGTACCTCGCGGAAAGTAAGTTGGTATAAATAAATGTCTTGTAATTGCTCATTCATGGTTTTCGGCAAATGTTAAAGGTTTATAAATTGCCATACGGCTGTAACTAACAGGTGAAAAGCGGTGTGAGGAATTCTGGATATGGTTGTCAAGTCCATCAGCATACTTTGAGATAGCCTTTAGGTTTAGTTTAAATTCTTCAATAATACTCAAAGCCCAGCGAGGTATTTCATCGTGGTATTTTATCTCCAATACAAAATATTCGGGCGATAAGTATTTGGCCCCCTCTTCTCCATATATTTTATCTAGTTGTGGATATATAGTGGTGCGTACGTTTTTATCGAACGTGATGCGTACCCCTTTATCAAATTTACCCATATAAGCTTCGCGTTCGTAGGTCACTAAATTGAGCGGTTGCAAAGAGTTTTTATAGAAATGATATAAGAATTTTTGCCCATCGTACAAATGCGTTTTATTATATAGGAATTTTTCCAAATTCCCCGCTTGTAATATTTCATTTAATGATGAATATGGGACTTTTGCACGATGTTTCCCGATGCGGCTGCCTATTTTTTTCTTGATTTCTAAAAATGCAACACTATCTGGTTTTTCATTATCATACACCCTTATCCTAAATTTATTCCTCAGTTCCACACCTTCCTTTTTTTCATCATAATATTTCATAAAAGGAGTATCATAATATATACTTCTCACGGTATATTCACTAATACCAAATTCGTTCAGCCCCGCATAGGTATCCGGCTCTACAAAAGGTCTTAATCTAATACGTAATTCCTCCAACCTATTATTGACCAAATAATATTTGCGTTCGTATCTGTATTTTTCTATTTTGGTAGCTTCTAACATTTTATAATTATCTAAAATTATTTATAAAATATATCCCCCAATACCCTGTTCATATAATCCCATAAACTTATCTCCTCGCACAAAATAGTTGCTTTTGCAAACATTCCTGATTGTGGATGGGCAGATATTCTTATAATTCTGAAAGTCGTATATATAGCTTGCTTGCCTCCTACCAACTGTATTACATTATCAATTCTACTTACTTTGGCCTGCAAGGTCTCGTCGCTATTAAATAGTTTAAGTAATACTGTAGCTCCCGATTTAAGATAGGCAACTTCACGCAATGGGATAGGAGCAATAGCAATATATTCGGATGTGTCAAGTAAATCCATTAATATATCTTCGGTTGTAATCGTTCCCTTTTTTTGTTGAACCAATCCACTAAAAGCAGCTTTGATACTGAAATTGTCCATTCGTTTTTTTAATTCCCTGATCTGGTTCTCTATTGAATATATTTTTTGACGGTTCAGTTCCAATTCCTCTTCTTTATTGCCCGTGATTAGTTTTTGCAGTTCTGCTTCTGCAATTTGCACCCCAATACGTGCAAGCTCTAGTGCATCTTTTGATACTTCGAGTTGTTGGGTTGGTAATAAAGAATCACGATTGAGTTTGATGTTACGTTCTACTATTTTTTTCTGTGTAATATACTTTTCTTTGGTCAACTGCAAATTGGTTTTCGACTCTGTTATGATCTCAGGTTTTTGACCTGTGGATATTACATTCAACGAAGCCTTTTCTATGTCTAAAAGTCCCTGCAGTTTTACCATTTCTATTTGAAGTGTTTTAGAATACATGTGTCCTAAAACTTCATCCTTTTTGATATAATTTTTTTGCATCACCGATGGCTCCATATAAAAGTCAAAAGCATCGCCCGCCTGAAACTCGTGCCCTGAATAGTTAGTGATTACATCCAATTCATTGTTTTTGTTTGCACTGGTTATTCGTCCATCAACCGAGCGGGTCAATACCCATTCATTTACAGGAAAAACTTTGCCTGTAGCATATATTTTATAAGTGATTTTTATGGGGAGGATAAACAAGCCGCAAACTGCTGCGATGAGTATGATATAGATAATATATTTTTTGCTCATTATTATTTTATTGCCGATATGTTTAAACCATATAATGACGGCGGTACACTTTTATATTGTTCGTTAGAAACTAAAATTGAATCATTGTTCACAAAGGCAATACCTTCTATTTGGCCAATGGCAGACCTTAGCCCAAGGTCTACAAGTATTTTTTTATTATCCAATAAGCTTGGCGATTTCAAATCGCGTAATACCCATAAAAATGCTTTATCGCTAGTGGGGTTGAAACCTGTAAGTACTAAAGATTTTTTATCGGGCGAAATATCAGCACCGGTTATTAGCCCTTTGCTGTCGAATGAACCCAATAAAGTTGCTTTATAGGTGCCTTCCTGAGCAGGTATCCGATACAAACTGGTATGAAGGTCGCCATGCCGTTTGGTAAATATATATAAATAATTATCTAAATATACTATTGCTTCCGCATCATAATTGTTGTTTACTGACTTACGAAAATCTGTTTGATCAGGATAGGTATAATGTATGAGGTATGAGGGTACGCTGTTGTTCTTTTTCAAGACCGATGAGTCAATAACTGAAGCAATATATACACTCAAATCACTTCGGTCTCCATTATTGTTTCCCATGTCGGCAATATAATAATTCTTACCGTCAGTAGCTATATCTTCCCAATCTATATTGGATGCCCCGTTGATCGCTATATTTTCATTGTCGTCGCCTTTGGCAGTATCAATGCAGTATAATGCCGGTTCGCCACCTCCATCAGAAAAGCTCCATACACGTCCTTGCACCCAAGCCAATCCAGAATTTTCCTTGAACAAAGATTTCAGTACGACAATCAATTTTAAATTTGCCGCGGTATTTGCATATTCACACGAACTGTCATCTACCTTTGCCTTCTGTTTGTAGTTGATGGCATTGGGGTCGGTACAGCCTTTTTTGGAGCTGCACGACATGGTGCTTAATGCGACTAATAGAGAAAGAATATATACTACCTTACGGCTTTTCATTAATAATTAATTAATATTGCAGTCTGCGAATGTACAATAAAAAATTAAAAATCTTGAGACCAATATATTTAGCTTTAGTTTTCAGCATGTTATGGACGACCAAAATCGCCGCTTTTTCAATTAAAGACAGTTTAAATGTTTTCATTCACCATCCATTGCAATTAAATTATGTGGGAATTAACACTGGTGTATCAAAAAAAATATATAAAAATTTAGAGCTAGGGTTAGGGGTTTATACTTTTTTTTACTATCGAGACGATTTTCGCAAATCATCAAACACAACCGGCCTAATTGTATGGGCCAGATATTATTATAACAATTTTTTTGTGGGTGCTTCATTTTACAATGGCCGTTCCCCTTATTTAAGGCAGCTCAATCAAGAAAAGATATACATTATGCAGTACGACCTGATTGCAAATGCGGGCTACCGCCAAAAGTTTTCGAAGAAATATTATTTAGATTTCTGGGCTGGTTATAATGTGGTACAAAAACCACACTCTTTCAACCCCACTGCCTTTTCACTTTGGGCAGGTGTGGGCAAACATATTGGGCGTCGTTAGGTTTTACCTTATTTCTTAAGGACGATGCCGCTAAAACACCATTACAATAAAAGCATGATTGAGGCTGGTTGCGATGAAGCAGGCCGTGGATGTCTTGCTGGACCCGTATTTGCCGCTGCAGTTATACTACCACCCAAATTTAAAAACAAGACACTCAATGATTCAAAAAAATTAAGTCATAAAGAACGGCTTGCCTTAAAAAGTATTATAGAAAATGAAACACAGTGGGCCGTAGCTACTTGCAGCCCTACAGAGATTGATAAGATTAATATCCTACATGCATCTATACTTGCCATGCACCGAGCATTGGATTTGCTAAATGAAAAATATAATATACAGCCCGAACATATAATAGTGGACGGAAATCGTTTCAAACAATATCAGCAAATACAGCATACCACCATCATTAAAGGCGATGGTTTATATATGTCGATTGCGGCTTCGTCGGTATTGGCTAAGACACATCGAGATGCATATATGACAGATTTACATGCCCGATTCCCCCATTATGCTTGGAATAAAAATATGGGCTACCCAACCCTAAAACATCGTGAAGGCATTGCCAGCGTTGGGCCTTGCGAACATCATCGCAAAAGTTTCACCCTGCTTCCGCCTCAATTGGTTTTGTTTTAAAATTATACCTCAGTCGGCTTTATTTTTGCAAGCCCAAAAAACACGATGCCTGTTCTCAAACTCACCCCCGCCATCAAAATATTATTGCTCCTCAATGTGGCAATATTCGCTTTAAAATTCCTTCTATCTTCTATCGCTCCTGGGGTTAACCTAGAACATATATTAGGCCTCCACAATCCTGGTAGTTCCTATTTCCGTTTTTGGCAACCTATCACCCATATATTTATGCATGCCGATTTTATGCATATATTTCTCAATATGTTAGGGCTGGTAATGTTTGGGGTAGCTTTAGAGGAACGTTGGGGTTATCGTAAATTTTTTATTTACTTCATCATGTCTGCCATTGGAGGGGCTGCATTATTTTTAACTATCAATCATTATGAATTAGACCACTTACAAAAATTGGTGAATGCATACATAGCACAGCCTGATATGGATAACTTAAATCACCTTGTAAAAAAAGTACCGCAACTTACAGTAATCATGGACCAAGCGAACGAAATATGGTTAGAGTCTCCTCGAAATTTTGAAATTCAAACAGTAAAAGTTGTAAAAGATTATTATACAAGAATTTTAGATGTGCCCTGTATCGGTGCATCTGGGGGAGTTTACGGCGTAATCCTTGCTTTTGGTTTAATGTTCCCAAACGTTACCATTCTATTTGGCTTCTTCTTCCCTATCCCCGCTCGCATAGCCGTATTAATACTTGCAGGAATATCTATATATAATGGTTTCAAAAATGACCCAACCGACCATGTAGCACACTTTGCCCACTTAGGCGGTATGTTATTCGGATATATCCTGCTTAAAATATGGAAAGAGAATCTTTTTGACAAGTTCAGAATAAAATGATTGCATTTTAAAAAATGATGGTTTATATTTGTAACAAAAAAATAAAATCTACGCTTCTATAATATCCGTTCATTTATAAACTATTGAACCCTGTGCAAAGAAAGAGAATATGAGTGCCTTTAAAACCAAACTGCTGCAAAATAACAACATGCTGAATAGGCTGATAGCCATTTCCGTTATTGCTTTTCTATTGGTGGAAATAGTTCACGTATTTACATTTTTATCGGGTGGTGATGGCAAAGAAGCGGTTGAAGCCATAAAAGTACAGACTTCTATTCCCTCAGGTTTTTGGGATGTATTAGCCAAACCCTGGACACTTATTACCTATCAGTTTATGCATAATGGCTTTTGGCATTTGCTCTGGAATATGTTGTTTTTGTATTATTTGGGTAAAATATTTAAGGAGTACCTGGGTGAACGCCGCTTATTATATGCATATATTGGTGGCGGTATTGCCGGCGGCATGCTCTATCTGCTATGTTACAATTTATTACCTGCATTTGCAGGAAGCAATAGTATATTATTGGGAGCTTCTGCATCGGTGCTTGGCGTAGTGTGCGGAGCAGCTACTTTGCTGCCTAACTATGAAATCTTTTTATATGGTGTGTTTCGGGTGCCGCTCAAATATATAGCTATATTCTATTTGCTCACAAGTTTCTTTAGTATTACGAGCAGTAATCCAGGCGGGAATATTGCCCATTTGGGTGGCGGTATTTTCGGTTTCATCTATATCAAATCCCTATATGCCCATTTTGCCTGGTACCAAAATATTAAATTTAAATTGGCTCAATGGTTCAAAAACAAACCTTCAAAACCCAAAGGGCCAAAGCCTGTGCAGAGAAGCAGTACTTATATAAATCCAAACATGCAACACCGGCCCTCTCAAGAAGAAATTGACTTGATACTCGATAAAATAAATGCATCGGGATACGAAAGCCTTAATACTTACGAAAAAGATCTTCTCTTTAAAGCCAGTCACGAAGACGATTGATAATATATAGTTTATGTTCATCGTTCACCGTATCGTATTCCCTATAAATATAATTTTCGTCTTACTACTGCTAGGCAGTTATTTAGCCCCTTGGGTTAATCCTGAAAATTACTGGATGGTTGCATTTTTGGGCTTAATGCACCCTTTCTTGTTACTCATTAATTTCTTATTTGTGGTGTATTGGGCTATCTTTTTAAAATTAAAAGTATTATATTCATTTACTGCTATTCTTTGTGGCTTCACCCATTTTAATTCTACACTCAAAATAACCTCGAGTACCAAGGAAAATGGTAATTTGCTGAAAGTAATGTCGTATAACTGCAACTTCTTCGGCTATGGATTGAAACGCACTACCGATACTAGTCCTTTTTTTGACCTGGTGAAGAAGGAACAGCCGGGTATTATATGTTTTCAAGAATTTATGTGGGAAGACAACAAACGCAAAAACTATATCAATAAGTGTCGCCAAGCTATGGATTGCAAAAACGACTATTTCTATTTGGGCTATAAGGCTATGGACACTATCAGAAGGGAATATGGACAATACATTATCAGTAAATATACAATTATTAATAGAGGTGTCATTGAATTTGGAACTAATAAATTAAATCGTTGTATTTGGGCTGATGTTCTATATAACAATGATACCCTCCGTATATATAATGCCCACCTCGAAAGTATCAAATTGGGCGATGAAGAATATAAAATAATGAAAGATGGCGAAAAGAATGCAGGGCAAATAGAACGTACCAAAAGTATTGTAAGCAAAATGAAAGGTGCTTATATGAACAGAGCCATACAAGCACGTTTGGTATCCGATCATATACAATCGTGTCCATACAAAACTGTATTATGTGGCGACTTCAACGACACCCCTGTATCGTATGCTTATTCAACAATTACCAAAAATATGAAAGACGCATTTGTAGAAAGTGGCTCAGGATTTAGCCGCACATATGCAGGAGTGATGCCTTCATTTCGTATAGATTATATAATGGCCGATAAAAAATCGAATATCTATAATTATACTTTGGGCGAACCATACTTTAGCGACCACCACCTTATAGAAGCATCTGTAACCTGGGATAAAAAATAATATTACTTTTTATAAGAAATCCCCAAGCCAAATATTTGACTGGTTTGCCAACTTCTGTGTTGAAAATGATCATATAATAATACTGAATTAAAAGTCACGTTTATATACTTACTGATTTTTGCAGTAAGTATAATGTCTACCCGTTGGGACCAACGGTCGGGTTTGATTAGCTTATCGTAATCAAAAAAACCAACATAGCGTACTTTTAAATTCACAATGTCCTTATATATATTTTTATCAAAATTAGCCAATAATTGAAAACCGAATTCATTAATCACTTTTTTGCCAACCGGCACTCCATACTTTATCGTATCGGTGGCATTATATAAACTCTGGTCTAACACAAATGTTTGCTTGGTAGACCCAAGACCCAGTCGGGCGTCAAAATAAGGCTTGGGTTTGTATTCAATACCAAATGATTCTATAAGGTAAGCTGGCGACATAAAAGCAGAAATCTTAGTGCGTATGGTGGCATCGTGATAGTCTTTGGTGAATTTGTATCCATTGTCGAACTGCGATAAAAAATTTATCGCTGCAAATGCATTCCACTTGCTTGATAGCTGGTGACCATATTTAGTATCGAGGAATAAGATATCATTACTTTTACGCATTTCTTCTCCTTTATTTTTGAGTATGCCATATTGCATATTTGCTTTATTGCCCCAACTAGTTTTACCCTTTTTATAGGATGCAGTCATGTTAGCAGTTGCCAGCAGAGCAATATTATTGGTGCCACCCCCCTGCCAGTTATTACTGAACGAAGCTTGTGAAAAATTCATCGACATTTCTGCAGTTTTTTTCCATAGCTTTTCTTTCTTTGGCTTTACTTGTGCCGATAGCGACAATGTGGTAAAAGTGAACAATGCAAATATAATTTTTTTCATACTTTTTTCTATAATAAAATACTTCCTAAATAGCGACTGAACGGAAACTCGTGTTTGAATTAAAAGTTTCTCTTTTGACTCCGCCAGCGGGCGGAGGAAATTAAAAAAGATGGGAGTTTATGCTTATAAATGACCTCTCTTTTATTGACCGTAACGAAAAAAGAGGAGTTTTCGCACAAGCACTTAATATACTTTGGATAGAATAACTATATA
>JAWXAU010000162.1 GCA_034439655.1 Bacteroidota bacterium
ACCAGCCTCTTCTGAGAGTGGGTAGTCTATGATAATAAATATTTTCGTAGACGACGGGGATCCGCCGACCTCAGGGTTATGCCCGCCGCGGTGGGCTGTTCTCTAACCAACTGAGCTACCTCGCCGTTTTCGGGGTACTAATATAGGGCGAAAAATTAATGAGGCAAAGAAGGGATTTCAAATAAGCAATATTTTTGGTTGGGCTCTATAGGAATCCATTGCACAGCATGGGTTTCAGGACTTTGCGAAACTTGTTTTTTTTCAGTAACGAGTCTACTCGCATGGCGGTTTTTAAGCAAGGGCTCATAGGTGCCGTTTTCCAAATTATGATACTCCAGAATCACATTTTGATTGCCCATTGCTGACAAGGCAAATTCCATAGGAACCTCATAAAGCCTATCATTTTGTGAAACAACTTCACCTATTTTGTATAATATTTGTTTCAAATTACTTTCAGCAGAATTGTTCTGAACCTGCAAACACAAATGCCAAACTGGGAAAACACAAACAGACACCAAGGTCAAAACAGTTTGTAAGCTATTGTACTCATTTTTATGTGGCATCGAAATACATTTATATAATACAAACACTACTACATAATCATAATAATAATCTTTGCCCAATAAGGTTGCAAGTATCACAAAAACTAGCCACTGCAGCAAATCCCTTTTCATATTATTACCCGCAACACAACGATATATATAATAAAAATTGATAAAAATACAAGATTTAATAAAGCTAAACAAAGGCAAGTGCAAATTCCCTTCAAACCTGGATTCCATTGTATAAAGCATAGTTTGTACAAACTCAGGAAATATAAAAATAATAGCTAGTATACTTATAGCCAATACACCCAAATCGAGCAGAATATTTTTGATGGCGTACTTTGAATTGGTGATATTAAATAATATCGCAAACAATCCCGCCGCAGGGTGAAGAGCCAGAAATAATAGACTAATCACAATATGCACCCACTCCTTTTTGATGCGACTGTGGAAGCCATAGTATAATAATAAAAACAGATTAATCAAATGTTCAGGCCGTAAACTAATGAAAGTATTACAACTAATAAATAATCCTACAATAAGCCAACTTTGCAACCTAGGAAGATCGAATTTCTTCGCTAATTTCACGATTACAAATACATATAATAAATTGATGATGCTATTTAAAATAAAAGGCCCATATATACTATTCCCCATGATTAAATAGAACGGTATCTTCAAATAATAATGCAGTAAGGGTAAACGATATCCTGTAAAAATATCCTCAGCCCAATACCCTTGAATAGCTGAGAATACAGGCGTTAACGTCCAAACACCATCGTGGGTAGGAAGTGGATGAATATAATAGTTTGCTCCCATGCACACCAAAGTAAGCAAGGTTAATAGTATCGCAAATTTATATAATAATTTCTCGCTCATTATTTAATTTTTACAAACTCCTTGTCTTGATTTTTCTTATGGAAATTTGTGATATCAGGATTATAACGGAACATTCTATTATCTCCATTTTTAATAACTTCAAAATATACAGGTCCTGGATGTTTCATAATTTGCTTTTCAAACTGAGGCAATGAAGGTGACAAATTTTTCATCACATTTTCATAGGGTGAGATTACATATAAATCGGTTCGCATAAACTCTAGCCACTTATCTGCAAAAGCCACTGCTGATCCAGGCTCTAAGGTTTTGTATTTTTTAACCAAATGCTCATATCGTTCTATAAATGTTTCCGATTTTAAGTACTGAATCATATATAAACTTTTGCCGACGCCGTTAATGGCAAAAATAATACATACTGTATAAAATAAAAACTTATACGAAATTCTCAGATGGTAAAAATGCAAAAGTCCAAACAAGAGCATAATAGTTGCTACTATAAAAAATCTAGGCTGATTCAGGCCAATGGCGTAACTGTTACGCATCAGTAAAGGGATTACGATATAGGAAATTCCCAATATCAAAGCCGAAATAAATATTGCTTTATCCTCCGATTTTTTGGATTCGATATATAATTTCGATTTAACAATTCTATATATAATCATTCCTACTACCGTGAGACTAAAAAGCTTTTCATACCAACTGTTCAAACTATAGCAAAAGAGAAAATCGAAACAATTAACTATTTGCAGAAAGAAACTGATTCCAAAGTCTGCAAGTTCTGAAATACTGGGGTTCCAATCATAACCACTCAATTTATTTTTAGCAAAATAATTAAACCATATAAAAGATAATTCAGCTAAAGCAATTATAATAAATACACCGGCAATACTATTTAGTTTTTGTTTGTCCTTTTGCTTGTAGGTTTTGTAAATTAAATAACAAAACGGCAGCAAAGTTATAATACCTAAATAACGTAAACCAATTGCACTCATACTCGCTAAAGCTATGACAATAGACCATTTGAGCGGTTTGCTACTAGTCAAGAATTTTTGCACCGCCAATAAAAACCATATTAAGACACAAGTAAAGGGCACTTCGCTCCAACCCTGATAAACCATATCAAAAAATCCTGCATGAAATATTATCAATATATAAACAGGGGCCTGCTGTTTATAATACTTCTGCAACAAAATAATCGTAATTCCCACAAAAATCAAATTCACAATTTTGATAGCAATATATACTGGTAAATTTGTTAGCAAAGCCAAGTATCCTGTCAACATGGGATACAGCGGTGGCCATATAAAAAAATTCTGAGGCTCATTATAATATATATAATCGGGGGTCATTACCGCAAACCCATTCCCATCTTTAATACTCTCTGCCAGTCTCAAATACCAAGGGGCATCCATCGTGATACCTCCATACGGGTCAAAATAGCTGAGGGTTGCTACTGATATAGCAAGCACAACTAAATAGGTAAACGGGTTTTTATATAGCTTTTGAGGAAAATTCACTTCAAGCTACGAATAACAGTTATTTTTTGCAGAATACCCATTCCTTTTTTTACGCGGCCTCAAGGTTATGCACAGGGAAGAACTTCGCTAAAACTAACTTTCTCTTCTAATTGTTTATATTTTGCAAGCGACAAACAGGAGGAAGAAATTGCTTTTTGGCAAATCATTGCTAATTTTGAACACTATATTATGGACCAAGCAAAAATAGATCAGGCCGCACACGAGAAAGCGGAGATATTAAAAAGGTACAGGCAATTACTGAAAGCTTGTAAATCGACCTTAGAAAAAGGCGACAAGGAACTCATCCGCAAAGCATTTGACATGGCTCTGGAGGCACACAAAGATATGAGACGCAAGAGCGGTGAGCCTTATATATACCATCCGCTCGCCGTTGCCAAAATTGCTGCCGAAGAAATTGGATTAGGCACTACCAGTGTGGTTTGTGCTCTGTTGCATGATGTTGTCGAAGATACTTATATAACTTTGCCTACCATCAAAAAGCAATTTGGTGCCAAGGTAGCAAGTATTATAGATGGGCTCACCAAAATTTCAGCATCGGTTTTCAATGAACAAACCAATAGTTTGCAAGCGGAGAACTTCCGCAAAATGCTGCTCACCTTGGGCGATGACGTGCGTGTTATTATATTAAAACTTGCTGACCGATTGCATAATATGCGAACGCTGGAGAGCATGAGTCGTAATACGCAACTTAAAATTGCCAGCGAAACATTATATATATATGCACCACTTGCCCATAGGCTTGGACTATATGCCATGAAAACGGAGCTTGAGGATTTGTCAATCAAATTCACCGAGAGTAATCAGTATAAACTGGTAGCTGCCAAGCTCTCTGAAACCAAGCAAGAACGCAATAGGTTCATCAAAAAATTTATTGAAGATTTGGATCATAAACTTCAAACTTTGGGCTTAAAGTACGAGATAATTGGTAGGCCAAAAAGTATATTTAGCATCATGAAAAAGATGCAAAAACAACAAATACCTTTTGAAGAAGTATATGATTTATTTGCCATTCGTATCATTGTGGATTCTCCGCTTGAAAGGGAAAAGGCTGATTGTTTTCAAATATATGGATTGCTTACCGACAATTATACTTTGAACCCTGCCAGATACCGTGATTGGATCACACATCCAAAATCGAACGGATATGAAAGTTTGCACACAACAGTTCTAAGTCATGATGGAAAATGGGTAGAGGTGCAAATACGTACATCCCGCATGGATGATATTGCCGAGAAGGGTTATGCAGCACACTGGAAATATAAAGAAGCAGGCGTGAAAACTGATAGTGGATTGGAAGATTGGCTTGCAAAAGTGCGAGAGACACTCGAGAATCCAGAAGCAAGTGCGTTGGATTTTATTGATGATTTCCAACTGAATTTTATGGGCGAAGAAGTATTTGTTTTTACGCCCAAAGGTTCTCTTAAAAAACTATCACAAAATGCTACAGCACTCGATTTTGCTTTTGATATCCATAGCGATGTGGGTAACCACTGTATAGGTGCTAAAGTGAATAATAAATTAGTGCCCTTAAGTTATAAATTACAGAATGGGGATACTATAGAAATACTCACTTCGCAAAAGCAAAAACCCAATGAAGACTGGCTCAATTTTGTGGTTACTGGCAAAGCTAGAAGTCGTATAAAATATTATTTGAAAGAGGAAATACATAAAGTGGCCGAGGAGGGCGAAGAGTCCATCAAACGAAGGTTTAGGAATAGTGGGATAGAAATGACACATGATGATATAGAAAAATTGGTAAAACATTTCGACCTGAAAAGTTCTCTAGATTTTTTCTATTTGGTCGGCAAAGGTTCTATTGATAAAACTACCTTGAATTTAAAAGAAACGCTTGCCGAAAAACCACGTCAAACTACCGATAATAAAAGCCAAGACAAGGCTCGAGAAATAGCATTGAAAGCCAAACAAAAAGATTTGGTGAGACCCGATACTATTATTATAGGTGATGATGATACTGACTTGGATTATTCACTTAGCACCTGTTGTGCACCCATTCCTGGCGATGATATATTTGCATTTGTAACCGTTGGTGATGGAATTAAAATTCACCGTACTAATTGTAAAAATTCTCCCAAAATGATGTCGACCTATGGGTATAGAGTGCTCAAAGCTCGTTGGTCGAAAGGCGGTGCGGTAAGCGAAAAATCATTCCTTACCAATATAAGTATTGTGGGAACAGACTCGGTGGGAATTGTGCAGGGAATCACAGATATTATATCCAAGCAAATGCAAGTGAATATGAAATCTATCAGTATTGATACCGTGGATGGACGATTTGAAGGAAGTATTTCATTATATATATATGATACCAATCATCTCGATGATATTATACAAAAAATATCGGAAGTGGATGGCATATATCAAGTAATTAGAAACAGCTAAAGGGGTATATGCAAGAGGAGCTGATTGTACAAGGTATGCATTGTCAAGGCTGTGCAGATTCTGTACGCAAAGAGCTTGAGAAAAAAGGGCTAGAGGAAGTATATGTAGATTTTGTGAGTGCAAAAGCTACGTTTCAAAATTCTAAACACATTCCCTTAAAAAGTATTATACCTTCTATTCAGAAATTGGGTTACACTGCAAGCATTATAAAACAAAAATCTGCATGGTATAATAAAGTAGAAAACCTATTTCTGCTCACACTTCCCTTTACGATTATATTACTTTCTCACATGTTTGTGAGTATACATTTATTACACAATCCGTGGTTTCAACTTATTATTTGTTTGCCTGTTTTAGCTGCTGGAATTTGGGTATATGGAAAATCGGCATGGGCTAGTGTGAAAGGACTTTCACCGAATATGAATGTATTAATCATGTTGGGGGCTTTGGCATCATTTATATATAGTTTGGTGGGCCTATTAATTTTCGATGGCGACCACAATTATATATTTTTTGAAACCACTGCAAGTATTATATCATTTGTGATGCTGGGTTCTTATATAGAAAAAAGAGCAGTTGCTCAAACTACAAAAAATCTCGATTTATTGAAAGCCAGTACCCCACTTAAAGCCACCAAACTATTATATGATTTGCTGAGTGGCAAAGAGGAACAAATTGAAGTAGATGCCCGACAGATAAAGAAAGGAGACACCTTGATGGTAGTAACAGGCAGCCAAATTCCAGCAGATGGTATTATTATAAATGGCAAAGCTATCGTTGATGAAAGTTTGCTAACCGGTGAAAGTCCTGGTATGAAAAAGAACTTGGGCGATAAAGTAATTGGCGGAAGTTTATTAAATGAAGGTTGGCTCAAAATTACGGCGACCAGCAATTTTAGTGATAGTACACTTAGTAGAATTGTGAGTGAAGTAGAAAAAGCCAGCAGCCAAAAACCAGAAATACAATTATTGGCTGACAAGATAAGTGCCGTATTTGTTCCCGCAGTTTGTGTTATATCATTGATTACTTTATTAGCCAATCATTATATAGTAGATTTGAGTTGGGGACAAAGTTTGATGCGTGCAGTTGCGGTATTGGTTATATCATGTCCTTGTGCGTTAGGATTAGCTACACCCCTTGCGGTAGTAGTAGGTTTGGGCAGGGCTGCCCGCAAAGGAATTATAGTAAAAGCCGGATTACATTTGGAAACTTTGGCTAAAGTAAATGCGATTGTATTTGATAAAACAGGAACACTTACCAGTGGCAAAATGAAAGTGAGTGCATTTGAAAGTTTTGATTTTAGCGAACGTGATGCGAAGAATTATATACATTTTTTGGAGACGCATTCATCGCATCCCATTGCACAAACAATAGTGAGAAATTATCACCATTGGAGGCATCACAGTATTGCGTTTGATAAGGTAGAAGAAGTAAGCGGAATGGGCGTGAAAGCCTTTGACCACTTTGCCAATCGATATACATTGGGTAGTTTAGAATTGAGTATAAAACCCATTAAAGAACCCAAAGTAAAGTGGGATATATATTTAACCTTAAACGAAACTATTGTAGCTGCATTTAATTTAGAAGAAGAACTAAAACCCGGTGCTTTAGAAATGGTCCAAGTGCTCAAACAAAAAGGTTTTGAAACTATTATACTTAGTGGCGATTCGCAAATTAAATGTGATAACGTGGCAAAGAAATTAGGAATTGATAAAGTATATGCACGAGCATTGCCCAGTAAAAAAGCAGATATCATTAAGAAACTTGCTAAAACTAAAACAGTAGCCATGATAGGCGATGGCATTAATGATACTATTGCTATGGCCAAAGCAAATATAGGAATAGCGGTAGGCGGTGCAGCAGATTTAGCCCGTGAGCATGCCAATATTGTTATATTAAAAAACGAACCTGATATTATAATAGATGCATTAACTGTAGGACAAAATACTTATGATGCTATCAAACAAAATTTGTGGTGGGCATTGGCCTATAATACTATTGCTATTCCACTAGCAGCGATGGGTTATTTAAGCCCGCTACTTGCTGCATGGGGCATGGCTTTTAGCGATGTGGTGTTAGTATTGAATACGCTATGGAAATTGGGGAGGCGTAAGTGAGGAATGTATATATTATTGGGTGATGATAACCAACCATGAGCAGGTTGAAATGCATTTAGATGCGACAGAAAATATTAATACGGCCTATACACCCAATAATATGAATAAAAAATTATTTTATGATAGATTCATCTATCCAGCGTTTAAAGAAAGTCATGGCAGAACGCTTTTAATATACTTTGTTACTGGTATCCCATACATATCAAACTGGGGACATTTTTTGACTACCTCGGATAAATACAAGCAAAAGTGGCGAGCTGCCTATAAATGATTATAATGGATTTCCTTAGCAGGGTGCTGTTTGTGTCAGAAAAGACCACATCATGATAGCTGACGTAGATATTGTATATGACCTCCAAGGTTGTCGCATGCTCGGCAATGAAGATGGTACGCCCATGGTGAATGAAGCGTTTCAGTGGCTATTGTATACATAAGGCATTGAAAAGGAATATACCGAGTTCATAAAAATCCCTTTTGATGATTTTTTAGACTTGGTAGAAAAATGGAAATTATTTATAACCGAATCTAATAAAGATTAAGAAAACCCGTGATAGCCATCAGAAGAAATTTCGCCCGTGGTTGGTTATTATCTCGACCATATATACTTTTGCATTATGGAAAACGGAATGGAATTTTTTACCGCAACCTGTTTAAACTGGCAACCGTTGTTGCAAGTTGATATCCATAAAAATATCATTATAGATAGTATGCGATATCTAGTTTCAGATAAACGTGTTTGGATATATGGTATTGTTATCATCCCCAATTATATTCATTTACTATGGTGCAAACAAGAAGCTTGGATCGGTAAGAATATACAGCAAATGTTTTTGAAGGATATCGCACAACAAATCAAATTTAATCTGATAAAAAATTATCCATACGAATTAATAAACTATAAAAGCACGCAAGCAGATAGGGAATATCAATTCTGGAAAAGATGACCTCTATCAACCATAATGTATAATAGAACTGTAGCAGAACAAAAACTCGATTATATACATAATAATCCTGTTAAAAAAGGGTTATGTGAATTGCCAGAAGACTATAAATATTCTTCTGCTGCTTATTATAAATTAAATGATGAAAAGCAGTGGGATTTTTTAACGCATTATAGGGAACATATATAGAGTGGGAGTTAGCTGAGTATGGTCGGTGATAATAACCAACCATGGGCACATGAAAAGCAGTGGGATTTTTTAACGCAGTATACAGAGCATATATAGAGTGAGAGCTTGTCTCTGGGTATGGTCGATGATAATAACCAACCACAATCAATTCCAATCCATTACCCCCTATCATTCAAACATTTGTAGAAACAAGAATAGACGAGATGCTTGAAATAAAATGCTTTCTTGGGGGCAATATAAGTGCTTAAAGTCTAAATTCAGAAATTTAAAAACCTAAACATCAGTATTTTAATTAAAAAAGTAAAAAAAAATAGGGCAAAAAAAACAACATTGAACTTGCCCACATACCTTTGCCTTACTTACCCTAATACTAAAACAAACAAAAGGGAAAGTATAAATTAAACTAAATTACACAAATGACTATTTACATTGGAAACCTCAGCCATCAGGCTACCGAGGATGATTTGATGTCCCTGTTTTCACAACATGGTGAGGTAACATCAGCAAAGATCATCAAAGACAATTTCAGTGGCAGACCTCGTGGTTTTGCTTTTGTAGAAATGGCCGACGACGAGGC
>JAWXAU010000163.1 GCA_034439655.1 Bacteroidota bacterium
AGTTATTATGTGAGTGCCACCAATAAATATGGCTGCGGGGCCACAAGTAATACGGTAAAAATAAGTTTTCTGCCACAACTGTTTGCCAATATCAAAAAAGCAAAAGATAGTTTATATGTAATAACCAACCGTCCAATAAAAACATATATTTGGTATAAAGACACCATATTATATAATACCACTTCATGGCTCTACCACCCACCTACTGGCAGGTATACCGTTACGGTAACTGATGCGGATGGTTGTATGGCAAACAGTGGTTCATTGTTGCATACAGGAGTAAATACTATTATTGAAAACAATTTGCATATATATCCAAACCCCGTGCGGGATATGCTGTATATAGAGGGGTTGTGGTTGGTTGGTGATAACACAAACCATGGGCAGAAGACAAACATTGCCCTATATGATATGCATGGCAAGAAAGTATACGCCGCGGCGGATGCGGTTACGAATGGAGAGAATAATTATAAGATAAATGTATCGAGTTTTCCAAAAGGAATATATATAATACTTGTAGGAGATGTGATGCAAAAAATTGTGATTGAATAACCACTCGACACTTAGCTGCACCAATAACACACCCCTTCCTCGCTTAACCAAAACACACTCCCCGCAATAAGCGGGGCAAGCACGAGGGAAAATCCTTCATCCTAACATTTTTATTATAACAAAAAAGGACTGATTTGCAAGTTGTACTTCCCGCCGCGGCGAACCTACTTCCTACTTCCTACTTCCTACTTCCCACCGCGGCGGCTTTACTACTTTATACTTCTACCTAGTTCCATCCCGGATCCAGAGGAGCATCAGCAATAATCGAATACTTATCGCCCATACTTTTTAAAACGGTACGCCACAAAGCATCGGCAGGTGTATTAAATAAATATTGAAAATTTGCAGGAGCTGTTATCCATGATTTGCTTTCGGTTTCTTTTTCTAATTGTCCGGGTGTCCAACCTGAGTATCCTATAAAAAATCTAAAATCTTTTTCTGTTACTTTTCCTTCACGAAATAATTGTAGCATCTGTTCGTGGTCGCCACCCCAAAATATGCCTTGCATAATCTCGGTACTGCCTTCAATTAAATGACCTACCGTATGTATATAATGTAATGTATTAGTCTCGCACGGCCCTCCTTTGAACAATCCTGGATTGCAATTCGGGAAATCCTCCATGGCATCACGCATGCTTAGGTTAATGGGCTGGTTTAATACAAACCCAATGGTTCCGCGTTCGTTGTGCTCTACCAACAGTATTACACTGCGAATAAAATTAATGTCCATCATGAACGGTTCGCTCAATAAAAGGACTCCTCTGTTTGGCATCGGTTTCATATTGCAAAATTGTTTTACTTTTCTTGTATATATAACGTAAATAAACGCTTTTTATTACATAATGGTTTGCAAGTGACAAATATTTTTCTAAACACTCTTAATTTTCTGAAGTGAGTTTGATAAAGATATCACTCATGGCTGGCATCTTCTCGCTAAATGACACCACTTCTACATGCTGCATCACTTGTTTCAAAAGTTCATTTCTACCCATGGGGCTTGGGTGTTTCAATATACATATATGACTGCCGTTCTCTATACGGTCATCTACAATCTCTGTGTTTTGCGGGGTTTGCAAATTGTCGCCATTATAAACCAATTCATAAGTATTGGTACGAAACTGTTCTTTCACTTGTTGTAATTCTGCCTCTAATATTTTTTTAGATTTATTAATAAATATAATATAGTCACACATTTCTTCCACCGATTCCATGCGGTGTGTGGAGAATATAATAGAAGCTCCTTTGGCTTTAAGAGCAAGTATTTCGTCTTTAATTAGTTTTGCATTATTGGGATCGAAACCTGTAAAGGGTTCATCCAATATTATTAAAGTAGGTTCATGAATAACGGTACTAATAAATTGTACTTTTTGTTGCATTCCCTTTGAAAGTTCTTCCACCTTTTTCTTCCACCAAGTGCCAATATCGAACTTATCAACCCATACCTTACAACGTGTAATAGCGTCTGCTCTGCTCAATCCCTTAAGCTGGGCTAGGTATAATAATTGTTCGCCCACTTCCATCTTCTTATACAATCCACGCTCTTCGGGCAAATAACCAATGCCTTCTATATGTTTGGGTTTGAGTGGTTGTCCTTCAAATAATACCAAACCACTATCGGCACGAGTAATTTGGGTAATGATGCGGATAAGCGAGGTTTTGCCTGCTCCATTAGGTCCAAGCAAACCTGTAATTTTTCCTTTGGGCATTTTCAAACTCACTTTGTCCAATGCCAAATGAGAGGCATATTGCTTACTCACATCTTGGGTTTCTATAATACTTATTTCCATTTTTATACTACTGAAATTACACTATCGGGAATGTCGCCCTCGTCTTTAAATTTAACCATCAACCGTGCCAAGGTTGCAACATCTTTTTCGCAATAAGCTTTAATTCGATTCAAATCGCCCTCATTATAATATATACCACTTACCATACTTCCGTCTATATCATCTTTGGGTGTTGGGATATCAAAAGCTGCGGCCAATAATTCTAAGGAAGTGTACGCTTTAAAGTCGCCAAATTTCCACAACTCCATCGTATCTAAATGGTTCAACTCCCAAGGCTTTTTGCCAGCAGTGTCTAATACAATGGGTAGCTTTACTTGGTTAATTACCATACGGCGTGACAAATAAGGAAAATCGAATTCTTTGCCATTATGGGCCAACAATAATTGCATCGGCGATTTCACAAATTTATCTAGGGCATCCGACACATCATTCAAAAGTTTCTTCTCGTCATGTCCACAATAAGATTTTATTTTAAGCTGATACGACTTACCCCAACGGCTGAACAGTCCCAACGAAACACATATAACTTTACCAAATTCGGCGTAGATTCCAGCACTATTATAGCTTTCGTGTGGTAACTGATTGGGGTATTTGAGGGCAGATTTCTTGTCCCATAGTTTTTTCCAATGTTCGGGCAACTCTTGGTAATTGCGATATTGAGGCACAGTCTCAACATCCAAAGCCATCACATTTCCGAGGTCTAAATTTTCGAGCATACTAATTTTGTTTTTAAAGTTTCAAACCTAATGCATATTGTATTGCTGTGCAACTTTGTGAAAAAATAATTATATCGGTGCATGGTTGCATGTCTTCACCAACCTTCAAAGCAATGTTTTATGAAATAGAAAAAAATTGTCGCATTCAAAAACTCAAAATTGCAAATAATTATCTGCCATTATTTCCTATTATGGACTAAGGTGATTAATTTGCAAGCGTTTTCAAAAAACAATTATATAACAATAAACAAAATTATGCAAAAGTACAAAAAATTTATTCCTTGGGTAATCCTCGGTATTCTCATCATTTGGTGTGTGAGCGTTTACAATGGCTTTGTAAGTAAAGATGTAGTATTAGGCGAAAAGTGGGGAAAGGTACAAAGTGCTTATCAATTGCGTGCTGACAAAATTAAACAGTTAGTAAGTGTAGTAAAGGGATCTGCTAAGTTTGAGAAAGAAACATTATTGGGTGTGGTAGAAGCACGTGCAGGAATGGCCCGCCAAGCAACCTTCGACCCAACTAAAGGAACCGCTGAAGACTTTAAAAAATATGAAAGCATACAAAGAGACTTGATGTCGAACCCTAAAACAGGTTTCAATATTGTTGTCGAGCAATATCCGCAGCTTCGCACTACCGATCAATACAAAGCTTTGATGTATGAAATAAGTGAAACTGAAAATATGATTAAAACAGAGCGTGATCAATTTACGATTGCTGTAAAAGAATACAATACTGCTACACGTCGTTTCCCTGGTAATTTATTTGCAAGTATATTTGGCTTTAGCCAAAAAGAATTTTTTGCAGCCGATACTGGTACCGACAAAGCCCCTATTGAGAGTCTGAAAGAACTTGAAAAATAATTAAGGTGGCATTCTTAAACCCAGAACAAGAACAGCAAATTGAAAAAGCTATAGGTTTGGCCGAAAACCAAACCTCTGGCGAAATTCGTTTGCACACAGAACAGTTCTGCGACCTAGATGATACCTTGCAACGTGCATTGGAAGTGTTCTACGATTTGGAAATGGATAAAACCCAACAACAAAACGGAATACTTATATATATAGCTTACGAGGACAAAAAAATGGCCATAGTAGGCGATGAAGGTATCAATAATGTAGTTCCTAAAAATTACTGGGATATTATTATACAAGAAATGAAGTCCGATTTTGCTGCAGGTAATTTTGAAGAAGGAATCTGCAAAGCCGTGCATGAAGTAGGCGAAAAATTAAAACAATACTTCCCTTGGAACAGTGATGACAAAAACGAACTTTCTGACAAAATATCCAACCATTGAAATTTATATTTAAATATCTAAGACTATTAGTATTTGTTGGGATTTGCTTGCCATTATTTTCAAGTGCTCAAGCTCAAATTCCACCTAAATCAAATAGGTTGGTAAACGATTATGCAGGTGTATTAACTTCATCTCAAATTGTAGCACTCGAAAATGAAGCTGTAGCATTTGATAATAAAACATCCACACAAATTGCGATAGTAACTATCAAATCACTGGAAGGAAGAGATATAGCGGGTTACAGCCAGGAACTTGCTGAAACTTGGGGCATAGGGCAACAAGGCAAAGACAATGGTATATTGATTTTAATAGCCGTTATAGACCACAAAACACGAATACATACAGGTCGCGGAATTACAGGCTATGCATCTGCTTCAAGATTGGGAGTTGAGCTAGAGGAAAAAGAAATGAATCCCCATTTCAAAAAAGGTGATTTTTATACAGGGCTTTCCAATGGACTCACCCAACTGGAAAAATTATTGGATGGGAAATATGAGGCAGTTCCCAAATCGAAAAGAAGCAAGCACTGGACTTCCTTTTTGGGAATGGCCATTATTATCATAATCATTATCATATCATCTATTCGTCGCAATCGTAAAGGTGGCGGGGGAAGTAGCGGGTTAGGTGCAGGAGGATTATTCTTCTTAGGTGGTAGCGGTGGTTGGGGCGGTGGAAGCAGTGGAGGAGGTGGTGGTTTCGGCGGCTTTGGAGGCGGAAGTTTCGGCGGAGGCGGTGCTAGTAGTAGTTGGTAATAACCAATTACGGCATATATGTATTCAGAACATAATTCGGAATTTGATGCTCATGCTATACACCACCGCATGATGCAATAGGGTAGGATTATAATATGAAATATTCGAGCGGAGACATTTTTATTTACAAAGGTCGCCGCGGCGGGGCAGCAGAGCAGCAGCAAGGAAAATTTCACAAAATAGCATATTGCCAATCAGCAGAAATCAAATCCGATAAGCGAAGTCGATGCTGTCGTTCCGACCGTGGTTTTTGCAAGATGCTTAACCGAATTCGCCACGGCGAAACTTGGGTAAATAAAAAAGCTTTTTGCTTCGTTTTTGGCTTCAAAAATGAAGCCCCGATAGTTATCGGAGTTCGCGGCGACCGAGGAGTGGAAAAAAGTATCGCTAAAATATATAATACAAGCATGTCTTGAGTACATGTATCCCTCAATTACGAATTACGAATCTTCAATTATGAATTATCTTCACATATTATACCGACACTCAATATATAATAGTCCAAAAAAGGGGGACTAATCCCCCCGCATCCCGATAATTATCGGGATTAAGCGGGGCTTTCGGGATGTAGTTCGGCATTACCTTTCTAAAAACTAAGCCGCCACAGGCGGAGAACTATTATAGTTTAAGAACTGGTATTAAGCACCATGTAACCCTGAGCGGCCCGCCGCGGCAGGGAAGGGTGGCTTAGTTACAAGACGAAAGTATAAAGTATATATAATACGACTTCCCATTTCTAAAAGTAAAGAATAAATAAATATTATTATTTTGTTCCCCTTACTTCCTACTTCCCTTCGCCGCGGCGAACCTACTTCCTACTTCCTTCGCCGCGGCGAACCCACTTCCTACCTTATTCTATTCGCATCCAACCACCTCTGATACCTCCTCGCATTTGCATTATGTTGTGAAAGTGTCTCTGCAAAATTGTGATACCCCAGCCTGGTTTCACTGGCACAATAAAATATAAAATCATTATTATCGGCATTCAACACGGCGTCTATGGCTTCTATGGTTGGGTTGCAGATGGGGCCCGGTGGAAGACCTCTGTGTGTATAGGTATTATAGGGGGATGAAGCCGATGCGTCTTTATGTTTATTATATATACGTTTGAGGGTAAAATCATTTAAAGCAAATTTGATAGTTGGGTCCATTTCCAAATTCATTTTCTTATGCAATCGGTTAAACACCACACCTGCAATAATAGGCATATCGGATTGTTTGTTCGTTTCTTTTATAACCAAAGATGCGATAGTAATTGCATCGCTTCTAGTAACACCTAATGCTTTTAATTTGCTTTCGCGTTCGCTATTCCAAAACCTATCATACTCATGCACCAATCGACCTATAACGCTGTCGGGCTTAGTATCCCAATTGATGAAATAGGTGTTTGGAATAAATATTTCAAACATATTTTTGGGCAAAATATTATACAATTTTAGCTTATTGCCCTTATATAACTCATTTGCTAAATCCTGGCTATCGGTTTCCAAATTGGCAACTATGTTTTTTATAATATCCCCTACCCTATTGTGCGATTGTATAATAATTTTTACGGGTTCTTGCTTGCCTGAACGAAGTAACTGTATCAATTCTTTATTGCCCATCCCGTCAGCCAAAGTATAGCGACCTGGCTTAATGAGTTTATCATATTTCATGGCTTCCGCTATCCATTTAAAACTCCATGAATCTTGTAAAATTGGAGATAAGTCATCTAGCACCATATTATAGGTACTTCCTGATTTAATATATATAAACTGTTTGTCTTTAGCTAATTTTAAATTAGGTTTGTATAACACAAACCAATACAAGAAACCCACCGCGGCAGCAATCACTACTATAATCGAACAAATGATAATAATGAGTTTTTTGGTACTCCGCTTTGTCTTCTTTTTAGCCATTGATTTTATTATTCGCTACAAATATAATTATTTTATTACAACCCCACACTCCATTGTTTATTATTTGGTTGAAGTTTCCTCAATCGAAGTATATACTTTTTCAAATTCACTGTATCATTTTTCTTCTCAGAAATATTCGCCAAATTAATCAATGCTTGTATATGATTTGGGTCGTAGTATATACATTTGTGCAAACAGGTTTCTGCTAAAGAAATATTATTTTCTTTCCCTGCTACCATCGCCATGTTATACCAAGTAACAGGCATCGCAGGATTTATCAATAATAGTTTTTCTAAAATATCTTTACCCCTTGCGGTATTACCTGTAGCAATATATACAATGCCTAGTTTTTGTTGAAACTCCAAATTTTTGGCCGCAAACCTTACCGCATTTTCAAGCCATGAAACAGCGGAATTCATATCACCTTTTTCCAAAAATGCTATGCCTAATCTATAATTTGTCCAAGCATCTGCACTTATTATCTTGTTAATTTGCATATAATTAATTAGCTCTGCATATTTTTGAGAAATATACAATTCTCGTATCTTAAGTTCAGGATTTTCCTTGCCCATTTTCTTAATATAGTATGCGGCACTATCAAGTGTGTGGTTCTTATTATTGTCCTTCTCGTAAGAGTTAAGATACGCCACTGCAGCAGCAATATCAGCCACTTCACGGTTATTCACACAACGTAATCCTTTAAAAGTGTTGGTGGTGTTTGAAGTCGTATTCCCTACTTTTTTTCTTATATAATGATCCGTAACTGACACATGTGGAATATCACTACTTCCATTCTTGGGCATATGGCATTGCACACAATTATCTTGGACTTTGTTTCGTATAAGTATATTTTCCGTACAAGTATTTTTAACTGCATTACTGTGGCAATTTTTGCATGCGGTATTATATTGTTCTTTTCCAGTTTGCCTTGTACTTACATGGGGATTATGACAAGTAATACATGTTAATTTCAAATTATTATTATCATTCAAATCAGGATTGCTTTTCAAAAAACAGGGGCTCATTTGTAACCTTACCGCATGGCTCGCCATATAAAATCTATTCTCATCATCCGCATATCTGGGCAGGAAAACATCCATCACGTCACTCAGTTTCATACCCGGCCTAAAGCTTTGCCAGTCCTTGCCTTGCTTCAATACAGTATTACCTTGCAAATGGCATCGTTGACATACATCAATCTGCAATTGCCAAGGTAATTTTCTCGGGTTTACAATGCTATAATCTATATTGTTTTTGGTATCAACCAATATACCTTTCTGCTTATCGCTCACATGCAAACTTCCGGGTCCATGACAACGTTCGCAACCTATACCCAAAGGTATATTTGTAAATTGATTTTCGGAGCCCTGCACATAATCGGGCAAGGAATTATGGCAACTCATACACTCGTGGCCTATAATGCGTGAGAATCGGCTATTCGCTCCATTCTCAAAGCCCGGCGGCAAATCCCACTTTCCCTCTTGTGTATAGAAAGTTAGTGGTGCTTGGTATAAATATCCATTACTTTCTATTATATGTGAATTGGTATGATGCCCCGAACCTATGATATACTTTATTTTTTGATCACGCTTATGGATGGTATCTTTTCCTTGCAGTTTAAATTCCAATATATATAATTCATTCCCCACAAAATGTGGAGCATAATACAAATCCAAAAACTTATCATATAGTACTTCGTGACCCGTAAATTTGCCTGCACTTTTTTGTGGCGTAGCCAATCCAAACGATTGCCCCATGCCTGTTTGCATAAAAGTTTCATATTTATCGGCATGACAGCCTTTGCAGGCTTCACTACCTAAATATTTTGCAGAATCGGAATGATTGCGATATAAAAATTTTTCTTTTGCAGGTTCACTTTGGTCACCACACGACCAAAAAATAAGCATAAAAGCTACCAGTAAAAATAATGCGAGGGCTATATTTTTTGCCTGAGCCAAAACAGGATTTATTATATATATTATTTATTACCAAACTTGGCCTGCCAATCTAGCATACCACCTAATAAATTCCGCACATTGGTAAAACCATTTTTCATCATAAAGTCACGGGCTGCGGCACTACGGCCACCAGCTTTGCAATGAACAATCACTTCTTCATCTTTCCAATCGCCCAAGTCATCAATTACGGATTGTATAGTACCCAGCGGAACCAACTTCGCACCTATATTAAATTCTTCGTATTCATAAGATTCACGCACATCTATAATGTTGAGTTTTTCACCACTATCCATGCGTTGCTTTAATTCTTCTGAGGTAATATCCATAGGGGCTATTTTTATTTTTACCCCGCCGCGGCGGGATTATTTTTTATTTTTCAAGTAGGCAGTTTGCTCACAACCCACAACTCACAACTTACTTTTCACTTTCTCCTCCTCCTTTACTTCTACTTTCACTTCCGTTTTTTCTTCTGATTCGATTACAGGAATTTCGGGTTCCATATCGGCAAGTAAATCCAATAATTGTATTAATTTACTTTGCATTTCTGAACGGTTGATTATCATATCTAGAAAACCATGCTCCAATAAAAATTCAGAACTTTGGAAACCCTTCGGTAAATCTTTTCCTATTGCTTCTTTTATAATTCGTGGTCCTGCAAATCCTATCAGGGCTTCTGGCTCTGCTATATTAAAATCGCCAAGCATGGCAAATGATGCAGTAACACCGCCCGTTGTGGGATCAGTTAAGTATGATATATAAGGAACTCCTGCTTTGGCAAGTAACGCAAGCTTTGCAGAAGTCTTCGCCATTTGCATCAGCGAAAAAGCAGCCTCCATCATCCTTGCTCCACCCGATTTGCTAATAACCATCACGGGTATTTTATGCTCACGTCCATAGTCAATAGCCCTAGCAATTTTTTCTCCCATCACCGAGCCCATGGACCCGCCGATGAAAATAAAATCCATGCAAGCCACTACCAATTTATGCCGACCGATATCACCCACAGCTACACGCAATGCATCGTTCAAGCCCGTTTTACTAATGGTGTCCTTCAGCCTACTTTCGTAACTCTTAGTATCATTAAATTTGAGGGGGTCAGTTGGTAATATATTCGAGAACAACTCCGTGAAATTCTCACCGAACAATACCTCAAAATATTCTGCTGAACCAATCTTTGTATGGTAGTTACAATTAGGACAAACCCATTTATTATTGATATGGTCTACTACGTCCATCACTTTTTTACAGCGAGAACACTTATGCCACAAGCCCTCGGGCGTGGATTTTTTATCTTTGGTAGAAGTGGTAATTCCTTCTTTAACGCGTTTAAACCAACTCATTTTTTATCATTGATTTTTAATGGTGGGCAAAAGTCGGTTTTTTCAGCCAAACTTGTGCTTTTATAATATAAGTATGTAATTTACAAAGGGTTAATTTATCACCCAAACTCTATCATCACCTGATTCTTTTCTACTTTATCTTTTTCACTGATATAAATCTTCTTAATCAGCCCATCCACAGGCGATTTGATGATATTTTCCATTTTCATGGCTTCTAATAACAATAGGCTATCACCTTTGGCAATTTGCTGTCCCTCTTGGGCTAAAAGTTTCAACACCATGCCAGGCATTGGTGCTTTTACCTGTCCTTGCTTTTTACCCGCTTTGGTATCCATGCCCATGCTTGCCAAAAGCTCATCGTATCTATCTTGCAGTTTAACAGTTGTTTTTTTACCATTCACTTTCACCACCAACTCTTTGGTATCCTCATCGGTGCTCACAATCTCCACTTTATAGTTCCGACCTCTCAAATTATAATAGTAATTGTCTCCTTCTTTCGATAGCAGTTCCAGCGGCACCAATTGCCCGTTTACTCTTAGCTCATCAGCCTTTCGCTCTGTATTATATTCCTTGTCTCCTATTTTGGCTTTCATGCGGCAAATATAAATCAATTTACGTCCCGATACCTATCGGGATGCGAATTGCGATTTTTTTAATCTAAATTTTCATTGTCAATGAGCCATTTATCATTTACCTTTTACCATTAATCATTAAAGCTTATCCCCTCTTTCAAAAGCCTTGGAAGCTTCTGCTGCAAACCAATTCTTCCTCTACTTTTATAATAATTCAAAATAGTACTAGGCTTTATTGGAATTATCATAGGACATGCCAACACTCCATCATTATATAAATCACGATAACACATATTGAGTTTGCATAACTCACCATTTATATATGCTGATAAATTTTCTGGGAGGGTTTGTTCATCTGTTTCTATCATCCAAACATGATGTGACTTACTATTATCCTTTAATGGAGCTGGACTCACAATATAATCAAACATTGGAATTTTATAGTATTCGCAAGCACTCTTAATCACAGTATCTGTTTCTGAAGTTAGCAAATGTTCCCCAAAAACTGATAATGTTTCAGACTTCCGTCCTATTATAATAACGCGAATAGGGTTAAGTGAAACTACACTTATCAAATCACCAATACAATACCTAAACAAACCGCTGCATGTGGTAATCACAAGTTCTCCCATATCACCCACCGCGGTTTTTGTAATTGGATTTGTCCTACCATTTTCATATAATAATTCAAAGTATATTCCATCATTTACATACAATCGAATTCCCGTTTCACTTTTACGATCTTGCCAACCCAAAAAACCTTCGGAAGTAGGATAAGTTTCTACAAAATCTAATGTATTATCAAATACAGTTTGCAAATAATTTAAATAAGGTTTCGGACTCGTCCCGCTCAAATTTAAAACAGGATTTGCAGCTATAATAGTTTGCAATTGTTCAACATTGAGTGAAGAAAAGAAATCACGCATCCAAGCAGGCATTGCTACAATAAATCCCGGTGGCGATTCTGCAATTTCATTGTATATACTTTGAATCCTGTCTTTGAATAATGGAATTTTACGCGTAACAGTCGAAGGTCTTGAAAAATACTTTGACCAACTTGGCATTTGACAAGCAAGGATAGCAGAAATCGGAGCTGATTTTATATCTCCAAATTGACTAAATATAGGAGCATCCCCAAAACTAAGCGGTGGTGACTTTAATATGCGTTTCGCACCATATAAATTAATCACACTTGCCACAGCATTCCTTCTGCCACTAAGTTGATTTCTCAACAACTCTTTACTTATAGGTATATATTTTTTATTGCCAGCACTGCCCGATGTTTCTGCCATAAACAAAGGCTTTCCCTGCCAAATTTGGTGCGGATTTCCATCTTTTATATTTTCAATATATGTTATATAATCTTGATATGTGGTAAGTGGAAAATCTTCCATCTCGTTCACACCAATATTTGCTTTTATTCCTAAATCTCTACCCATTTCGCAAGTAGAAATTTTCTTGATTATATAATATAATACTTTGTTTTGAGATAAAGCTATCTCTTCGTTTGTATTTGGAATATTTTCCAACCCTCTTAGTACCTTTTGCGAAATAAAGGGTGAAGCGAAACGAAACAACACATCTCTAATCATAATCAATATCTATATTTATCGCAAATGTATGCAAAATTCTCTACTGTATGAGATTGGCTACCTCCCACCAAAACCGTTAGTTTGTAATACTCTTAATTCATAAATTGATTGATCTGCTTATTTTAAATCAATTGATTACCTTTGCTTTTTAAAACTAGGCAAAGAATTTATCAGATATTTTTACCCATGAAAAACAAATCAATTGTATTTATCATAATATTCCTCTTCATCTCTCATTTATCCTCAGCCGTTAAAGTAAAAAAACGTTTCTATTTCTCCTGGGGTTATAACCACGAGTGGTATGCAAAAAATAATATCAATATATCACAACCCTCCTTGCAAAACAATTATAGTTTTCTCAATGTGAAAGGGATTGACAAACCCGGCTGGAATGAGGGAATCTTTAAGCAAGATTTAACTATACCGCAGTATAATTACCGACTAGGTTACAATATAAATACAAAGTGGAGCGGCGAACTAAATTTCGACCATACCAAGTATCAAGTCTCTGAACAAATACTACATGTGAGTGGCGTATACCAAGGCAGAGCGATCGATTCTACTTTTAACCGAACAAATAGCAACCTCACCTATCAGTTGAACAATGGGGCAAATTTTTTCCTATTCAATGCTGTCCGAAAATTTGATGTGTTGCATACTACCTCTTCAAAAATAAATATAAAATTTTTGGCAAAAGGAGGCATTGGTTTTATGTACCCGCATGTAGAAAATACTATTATGGGCCAAAATAATAAACCTCATTTTCAGTTTGGTGGTTTTGATGCTGGCTTAGAAGCTTGCGTGCAAGTGAATTTATTCAGAATATTTTATATAGAATACAGCAATAAAGTAATATATGCCATGTACAGAAACTTGAGAATATATGATGGTACGGCAAGTCAGAACTTAGCTTGTTACCAAATGATATTATCCTTGGGGGTAAGGTTTTAAATATTTTACTCGGTATAGTGCACTAAAACAAAAATAGTCATTATCAATTTCTGGTTATAAAAAAAATCGCCCCGCACAAATGGGAACTATACAAAAGATTTAATTGCTGGGAAAGTTAATTTCTACCCAACCTTTTCACTCACCACCCCATACAAATACGTCCCACCAATAGCACTAAGTATTATAATAGCCATACTTATATAACCATAACCTAAGTTCACGAATAGCGGGCCAGGGCAAGCACCTGTCAATGCCCAGCCCAATCCGAATACAGTTCCACCCAAAAGATATTTACCTATTGATTTTACTTTGGGTATAAATACAATGGGGTTTCCTTCTGTATCTTTTAATTTATACTTTTTTACTATCGCTACTATAATAATACCTAATACAACTGCGGTGCCAATAATTCCATACATTTGAAACGACTGAAACCGAAACATTTCTTGTATACGATACCACGATATCGCTTCCGATTTGGTCATAATAATACCAAATATAATTCCTGTTATAATATATTTTAGTGCTTTCATATTTGTATATTAAAAGATAATGGGAAATAATAAATGGGTCATGATTAATCCACCAATAAAAAATCCGATAACGGCAATCAAAGAAGGTAATTGTAAATCGGAGAGACCACTAATCGCATGTCCTGAGGTGCATCCACCCGCCCACCGTGTTCCAAAACCTATAAATAAACCTCCTAAAATAAGTAGTATCATATTTTTGATATTATATAATGATTCCAGTCCAAACAATTCTTCTGGTTGCAGACCTTTGGGTGCGTCAAAACCTAGTTTTGAAATGTCATGTATCGTTTCTTTGGCTATTTGAACTGGTTCATTGGCTGATAAAAATTGATGTGCAATAAATCCACCTGCTACAGAACCTATTAAAAATAGTAAATTCCAGCTTTGTGCTTTCCAATCAAAATTAAATATTTTTATTTTTTTACCTGCTCCACATGCTGCACATATTACACTAAAATTTGAAGAAAAGCCAAATGTCTTTCCAAAAAACAACATCGCAGTCATAATACCTGCAATCGCTACACCTGAAGTATACCAAGGCCACGGCTCTTTAATAATTTCTATCATAGAATTTAATTAGTGTGTTATAATATATAATCGCCCTCGGCAAAAAAAGCCCCTTGTGGAGCTTTCTAATCTAAACTATGTTACCAAATCCGGAAGATTGTGGTCTTTCACGATACGTCAATTAATCCACATTGTCGTGCAGAAACGAATTGTTCTGCTTCAGCTCATGTTTCTTTTCTTCTTTTTCTTCTACCAATGAAACACGACTTAAATTATTCTCCGACGAATGTGGTACTTTTTCAAGGTTTATTGCTTTTCTTATATAGGCTGGAACATTATACATTTCATCAACCATTTGTGGGTTGCGAATATCTTGACTTAGTTTACGCATTTCCACCATGCGTTGTTTCAATTTTTCTACACGCTCTTTATCCTCCTGCATAGCTGGTGTAATTTCTTCTTCATGCAAAGGAATTTCAGCTTGTGGTATTTCTTCTATATGCTCAGCTACGGGCTCTTCAGCAAGGGGTTGCGGAGCATTCAAATCGAATAATTCAAATTGACTTTCTTCCTCATTCAATATAGGTTTTTGCGGAGCATTATTACTATTTGGCTGATTATTTTCCTCCACCAAATTCCGTTTCACCCATTGTTGTTCTATAGGTTTATTTTCCACAGGTTCAAATCCAGTTGCTATAATAGTTACTGAAATTTTATTTCCCAATGATTCGTCTTGTGTTAAACCTAATATGATATCAGTAGTAATTTCTGCTTCACGTTGTACATAGTTGGTAATTTCTTCTATCTCTGTCATCAAGGCTTCATCGGTTCCACTGGTGATATTTAATAATATATTTTTCGCTCCCTTTATTTTATTATTATTCAAAAGTGGACTCGTCATCGCAGCTTCAATGGCATTTAATGCCCTGCATTCACCTTCGGCAGCAGCAGTTCCCATAATAGCTACACCGCTGTTGGTCATCACCGTCCGTACATCTTCAAAATCTACATTTATATATCCTGTTACCGTAATAATTTCTGCAATACCTTTTGCTGCGGTAGTTAATATATCATTGGCATGGGCAAAAGCATTACTGAATTTTTGGTTGCCATGCAATTCCATAATACGATCGTTATTAATAACCAATAAACAATCTACAGAATCCTTCATACGTTGCAAACCACTATCAGCAAATCCTCTTCTGCGGTTACCTTCTACTTTGAATGGTGTTGTTACAATACCCACCGTAAGTATTCCCATATCCTTTGCAGTTTGAGCTATAATAGGTGCTGCACCTGTTCCAGTGCCGCCACCCATACCCGCAGTAATGAAAATCATTTTGGTATTAATACCCAATAATTCTACAATACTTTCTATACTTTCTTGTGCTGCTTTTTCGCCCGTCTCAGGATTTGAACCTGCACCCAAGCCACCAGTCAAACTTTGACCAATCTGTAATTTTAATTGTATCGGACTTGCCTCGATAGCTTGCATGTCGGTATTGCATATTACAAAATCAACTCCACGTATACCTTGGTTATACATGTGGTTAACGGCACTACCTCCGCCGCCGCCCACACCTATTACTTTTATAATATTTTGCTTGTCTTTTGGTATGTCGAATTGTATCATGTGTAGTTTGTATTAAGTATTATATATATTGAAACGTCGTATTATAATCTCCCCCTCATTAACCCCGCGGCGGCGGGAACCATTATTTTAATTGCCTTTCTCTCTCTTATAATCTTCCAACTCTTCATCTTTCATCAAGTTTCTAAACGATTCTGCAAGTTTGCTCACCAATCCGGGTCCTTTAGGTCTTGCTACCTTTACTTCTTCAGCAATAGGTGCTTCTTCTATTTTATCAGGAACTATTGTTGGATTAGTTTGTGAAGTTACAGAGTTAAGTCCTTTCATCACCAAACCTATACCTGTAGCATAAGCAGGGCTTTTAACTTCGTCAACCATTCCTTTAGCCAAATGTTCATCGGGATAGCCCACACGAACATCCAACCCTGTATGAAATTCTACCAACTGTGGCAAATGTTTCAGTTGCGAACCACCACCAGTTAATACAATTCCTGCGATTAATTTTTTCTCAAGACCCGATGCTTTAATTTCATATACTACCGAGCTGATGATTTCTTCCATACGTGCATTGATGATGCGAGAAAGATTCTTCACCGAAATTTCTTTGGGTTCTTTTCCTCTCAATCCCGGAACACATACAATTTCATTTTCCTTATTCTCTTCAGGGATAGCCGATCCGAATTTTATTTTCAAAAGTTCAGCTTGGTTTTTCATCACCATACATCCTTCTTGTATATCATCATTTATCACATTGCCACCAAACGGTATAATAGCGGTATGTCTAATTACATTCTCATGAAATATAGCAACATCGGTAGTACCACCACCAATATCTACCAATACAACTCCAGCTTCCAATTCTTCCGCAGTAAGCACTGCATCTGCCGAAGCAAGAGGTTCCAATATCAAATTCTCCACATGCAAACCTGCACGTGTTACACATTTATATATATTTTTTGCAGCCGTTATATGTCCAGTTATTACATGAAAGTTTCCTTCCAGTCTTAAACCTGCCATTCCAACAGGATCACTAATTCCTGCTTCGCCATCCACTGTATAATCTTGGGGTAAAACATGTATAATTTGCTCACCAGGTGCCAATGCAACTTTATACATATCATCGGCCAAACGATTCAAATCGCTTTGTGTAATTTCAGTATCTATATTATTCCGCACCAACAAACTGCGGTTAGGTGTTGATTTGATATGCTGACCAGCAATACCCACTTGTACCACTTTAATATCTATACCTGAACGAGCTTTGGCTTCGGCAATTGCTTGGCTAACCGCATCTTCGGTTTTAGGTATATTGGTCACCATGCCGTGGTTCACACCTGTGGACAACGCCTGACCCATCCCCAAAATATCAATTTTACCGAATTCATTTTTGCGGCCAACTATAGCACACACCTTAGTGGTACCGATATCTAACCCAACTACAATTTTTTCTTTGCTCATGATATATTATAATAACTTTTTTATCAAAGGTTTATGCTATTTGCACACCACTTCATTACGGAACTTCAAATTAATTGATTTATAATGGTTATAGCCTACTGTGTTGAGAACTTTAGAATAAAAAGTATACATTTTGTTCAGTTTATCAGACAAATCCTTGTCATCTCCGAAAATAATCTCATTCGGACCAATCTTGGGGACTATCGTCAAATCGCCTTCTTCATTGATATATATTTCTTCGGTCATACTCTTGAAATAGGCACTGGTATCAATGGCTTTCAGATAATTATATACCATTTTCCCTTCTTTCGTCACCATCGAATCTTTATATGCCATGCTCTCGAAAAAATATCCATTCACCACAGGAACTCTAGCAGTATAACTCGTACAAAAAGTAAATTTGCCCCCATCCTCATCTATATAATAATCCAATTTATCTGTAAAAACTCGAGCCACAGGACGCTTCTGAACTATCTGTATATTTAGACTCCCAGCTATATCTTTATATACTTTTACCTTTTTTATAAATGGGTTTCCCAATAGTACATTCTCTAATATATAAGGATTCAAATCCTTAACTGCAGCACCAACAATGGAGTTAATATGCAAATGATTTGTAATGATATGACCAACAGCCTCCTTGTCCACAAAATAATTCCCACTCGTTTGGTTGTCAATTTCAATATTTACCTGAGTACAAGTAATATGCTCTTGTTCACTTCCAGTAAAACTCAAAAATATAATCAAGTTCACCACCAGCAAACCCCATAACATGATATTCGATATTTTATATATTCTTTTGTTCAACTTCTATTTTAATATTTTTTCAAAGACCCTTACTATAATATTTTTTCAAAGGCGAAATGAAAGTATCAACATCACCAGCACCCAATGTTAACAACACTTCTGGCTTATATTTCTTTATCTCTTTCATTAGGTTTTCTTTAGAGACCAATACTTTGTTTTTATTTTTCATCAAGTCGAAAATGATTTTCGAAGTCACGCCTTTCATCGGTTTTTCTCGGGCAGGATAAATATCCATGAGTATAATTTCATCCAATAAATCCAAACTTTCCGCAAAGCCTTTTGCAAAATCACGCGTACGACTATATAAATGCGGCTGAAAAATACCCGTAATTTTTTTATCCTTATATAACATTTTAGCCGAATTGATAGCTGCTTTCAACTCTTCCGGATGGTGAGCATAATCATCAATATATACAAAATCCTTTAGCTTAATAATATATTCAAATCTTCTCTTCACGCCTGCAAATGTTTTCAAACCTTTTTTAATTTGCTTCTCCGTCAATCCCAAATACTTGCACACAGCTATTGCTGCAGTGGCATTCTCCACATTGTGCGAACCAGGCAAACCACATATAATATTATTCCATTTCACATCCGCATCCTTATAGGTAAATTTATAATCCCCGTTCACTACTTTTATCTTCTCCGAATTGATATCAGCATCCACATATATGCTGTAAGTGGAATTTGGCTTTCTAAAATGAGCAATCTGTGGTATCTCTTTTTTAGCAAATAATATCCCATCCTTTTTGGTTTTCTTTGAAAAAGCAATAAAGGTTTTTTCCATCTCTGCATGATTTCCATATATATCCAAATGGTCGGCGTCTGTTGCTGTAACTATAGATACATCAGGTTTCAAATGCAAAAATGAACGATCGAATTCATCTGCTTCTACTACTACAAAAGGGTACTCTCCAGTATTGGCTATATAATTTGTTTGATAATTGGTAGAAATTCCGCCCAAAAATGCCAACACATCCACACCTGAACTTTTCAGAATATGAGCTATCATTGTCGACGTTGTAGTTTTACCATGTGTGCCCGCTACTGCAATCGTATAATAATTCTTGCTAATTAATCCCAACAATTCAGAGCGTTTTACAATATTATAGTCATTTTCGACCAACCATTTAAACCCTTTGTGTTCCGCAGGTACAGCAGGTGTTCGTACAATTAATATATTATTTTTGCTGATGCTTAATTTTCGTCCAAAGTAATTTATATACTGTTCTTCTAAAAAACTTAGTTGTTTTTTTAATGTTTTTACTTGATCATCGAAAGCTATTTCAATTCCTTCTTTTTGCAATGCCTGCGTTAGGGGTGTTTCTGTTTTATCATAACCTGATACAATAATATTGGTGCCGTTAAAAAAACGTGCAAGTGCACTCATGCCAATCCCTCCAACGCCCAAAAAGTATATATATTTTATATTCTTTAGATTCATTTCACCAAACTTAAAATTTCAGAAACTATGGTTTTTGCAGCATCGGGTGTGGCAAAAAATTTAATATGAGTCGCTAGTTTATTTTGTAACACAATGTCATTCATCAATGCGAGGCAACTATCCATTAAGCTGCTTTTAGCATCTATATCTTTCACCATCATCGCTGCTTCTTTGTTAACCAAGGCCATTGCATTTTTTGTCTGATGGTCTTCGGACACATTGGGCGAAGGCACCAATACCAAAGGCTTTCCTACCAAAGCAATTTCTGATATCGAGCTTGCACCCGCACGCGAAACTATAACATCGGCCATAGCATAAGCCAAATCCATTTGATATATAAAATCATAAATTTTTACATTCTCATTTTCCAAATGCTTCACTTCATCATAATACAATTTACCTGTTTGCCATATAACTTGATATCCTGCGTCAGTAAGTTTATATACGTCACTTTTTAAAGTTTGATTCAGCGTTCTGGCACCTAGGCTTCCACCTATAAATAAAATCGTTTTCTTAGCCAAACCTAATCCGAAAAATTTGGAAGCTTCTTGCTTTTTCTGTGCCATATTTTGCAAATCTTGTCGCACAGGATTGCCTGTTTTTACAATCTTTGCCGCTGGAAAATACTTTTCCATTCCGTCATAAGCCACACATATTTTATTCGCTCTTTTACTCAGCCATTTGTTGGTAAGACCTGCATACGAATTTTGTTCATGAATCAAGGTAGGAATACCTTTTATCCCTGCGGTATAAAGCAGCGGGCCACTTGCATATCCACCTACTCCAATAGCTATTTGTGGTTTAAATTTGTTTAATATAATATTTGCTATATATATGCTCGACAATACTTTAATTGGGAAAGATAAATTACCGAGCGTCAATTTTCTTTGCAAACCACTTATCCATAGTCCCTCAATTTCAAATCCAGCTTTAGGTACTTTCTCCATTTCCATTTTGCCTTTAGCTCCCACAAATAATATATTTATACCCGGAATTTGTTTCTCCAATTCCTGTGCAATAGAAACTGCTGGATATATATGTCCTCCAGTCCCTCCTCCTGATATGATTACTTTCGTTAAGGGTAACATATTATATAGTTTGAGCTTGTAAATTATTATCTACATTATCTGATGGGGACACAGCGGACGAAGCTTCTATCTCCTCTTCCTTATGCCCTTCCTCCACCTTTCTACTCACACTTAATATAATACCAAATGCTATAGAATTAAATAAGATACTGGTACCGCCCATGCTCACCAAAGGCAAAGGCAAACCCGTAACTGGGAAAACATTTACTGCTACTCCCATATTAATAAATGCCTGTATCACCAAGCTAAAAGCCAAGCCCACTGCCAACAAAGCACCATAAGCCCTGGGACTTTTTATCACAATTCGAATACATCGAAATAGAAATAATAGATATAATAGTACAATTGTCATTCCTCCAATTAATCCATATTCTTCTATGATAATAGCAAAAATAAAATCTGAATACGGATGAGGTAAAAAATTTCTTTGTGTACTATTGCCTGGGCCCTTACCTGTGATGCCTCCAGTGGCAATTGCAATCTTAGCTTGCTGATTTTGATAGCTACCTCCATTATCTCCATCAATATAGGTTTCAATTCTGTTTTTCCATGTTTCAAAACGTCCCTTTGCAGGTGTAAACATAGCTACCGACACCAATAATCCCAATGCCAAAACTCCACTCCCTACTATCATAAATATATATTTTAAAGGCATCCTTCCTATAAACATCACCAATAATGAAGTAGCGAATAAAACTGCTGCCGTGGAAAGATTTGCAGGTGCTATTAAAGTACATATAACAACTACCCAAGCCAATATAGGCATAAATGACTTTTTCAATTCTTTAGGTTCATCTTGTGCTCTCGACAATTGACGAGCGATAAACATAATTAAGGCGACCTTGGCCAAATCGCTTGTTTGAAAAGTTTGGTTGATCAATGGTAAATTAATCCATCGCTTGGCATCATTCAAATCAACCCCCCAGATTAATGTATATATTAATAAGGGTACCGATACCACAACCAAAATTAATGAAATGCGTGAGTAATATCTGTAATCAATTAGGTGACACAGATACATAAAAAACAACCCAAATATTAGAATAGCCAAATGCTTAAACATTTTAGCTTCGGTATTGCCATCGTATTGCGTAAAAGCAATACTGCCCGTACTGCTATATACAGCCAATACACCGAATAGAGACAGTATAATGATTACAAACCATAATACTAAGTCTCCTTTTGCTTTATTTAGTATGATATCCACAGGATATTAACAATTTTCAATGTTTATGATAAATTTTGAAATATATACCTATAAGTTCCTAACAGCTTTTTTGAACTGGCGTCCCCTGTCTTGATAATCCTCGAATAAATCGAAACTCGCACAAGCTGGACTTAATAATACGATATCTTCCTTGCTTGCTAATTTGTAGGCAATGTGTACAGCTTCTTGCATGGAAGTAGCATTAACTATCATATCCACTTCTTGGCCGAAAGCTTCGTGAATTTTTCTATTGTCTAAACCTAGACATACAATAATTTTTACTTTATCTTTCACCAATTGTTTCAATTGGGTATAGTCATTGCCCTTATCAACGCCACCTGCTATCCAAACTACTGGACTTTGCATACTTTCTAATGCATACCACACCGCATTTACGGTGGTAGCTTTTGAGTCGTTTACAAACTCAATACCACCAACCTTGCCACAATTTTCGAGGCGGTGTTCGATGTTAACAAATTGAGACAGGCTCTCCCTAATTACTCCTTTACGGATTTCGAGCACTTCGCCTACTACAGCCGCAGCCATAGAATTGTAGACATTGTGACGGCCTTTTAATGATAATTCTGATAGATTCATAATAGTTATTTGGTTGTTTAAAGGGTTGATTTCTACTGTTAATTGATTCTCGTTATTATATGCTCCCGGTATACATTTATCGAAAAATGAAAAAGGTAATAACTTTGCTTTTGTTTGGTGCTTTTCTAAATTATCTAACGTAAGTTTATTGTCTGCACAATATATAAAATAGTCTGCTAGGGTTTGGTTTCGTACAATCCTAAACTTGCTGGATATATAATTATCCAACTCATAATTATATCTATCCAAATGGTCGGGTGATATATTAGTAAGGACGGCTATATTTGCCCTAAAATCATACATACCATCCAATTGAAAACTACTTATTTCTAAAACATAATAGTCGAAATTTTCAAGTGCTACCTGACGGGCAAAACTTTTTCCGATATTGCCTCCCAACCCCACATTCATGTCTGCTCTTTTCATGATGTCATATATCATAGAAGCGGTAGTGGTTTTGCCATCGGTGCCTGTAATACATATAGTATATGCATTTGTATACTTTCCTGCAAATTCTATTTCAGATATGACAGCTATTTCAAGGGCTTTTAATTTTTTGATAATCTCGGCCTTCTCAGGGATTCCAGGGCTTTTTATAACCAAATCTGCATTTAAGATTAACGCTTCTGTATGCATGCTTTGCTCGAATGCGATATGATAGTGATTAAGTTCATCAATATAGTTTTCTTTTATCGCTCCACTATCACTTACAAAAACATCATAGTCTTTTTGTACACCCAAAATGGCTGCTCCAGTTCCGCTTTCGCCGGCTCCCAATATGACTAATCTTTTTTTCAAGTTATATATTATCTTACTTTTAAGGTGAGTATGGTTATTAGTGCTAACATGATTCCCACTACCCAAAAGCGGGCAACTATTTTGCTTTCATGATAACCTTTCTTTTGAAAATGGTGGTGCAGCGGCGACATCAGAAATATTCTTTTCCCTTCTCCAAATTTTCGTTTGGTATATTTAAAATATGTGACCTGTATCACCACCGATAAATTTTCGGCAAGGAAAACACCACATAATATTGGAATCAATAATTCCTTTCTAATAATAATAGCAAAAGCTGCGATGATACCTCCTAATGCCAAACTTCCGGTATCTCCCATGAATACTTGTGCAGGGTATGTATTATACCATAAGAATCCAACACAAGCTCCTACAAATGCTCCCGCAAAAATGGTAAGCTCCCCCAAATGGGATATATACATGATATTTAAATATTTTGAGAAGACTATATTCCCCGTGAGGTAAGCTATCAAAGCCAAGGTTATGCCCATAATACCTGATGTGCCAGCTGCAAGTCCATCTATACCGTCGGTAATATTTGCCCCATTGGATACTGCTGTTATAATAAATATAACCACCAACACAAAAACTAAACCTGCCCAGTTACTTCCAAAAATATCGCCATAATCTAATTCATGATTTTTAAAAAATGGTATAGTTGTTACTGTTGATCTATGTTCTTTTGCATATAATGTTTTCCCGTCTACAGTTTCTTCCGTTTTATGATATCCTTCTCCAGCATGCTGCGACACTTCGGTTTCCGGTATAAAATCTTTTACCATTACCGATGGATGCAAATACAAGGTTAATCCTACTACCAATCCGCACACTACTTGTCCTATAATTTTGAATTTTCCTGCTAATCCTTTTTTATCTTTTTTGAATACTTTTATATAATCATCTATAAAACCAATTAATCCCAGCCATACAGTTACAAATAACATCAGTATGATATATACATTCCATATTCTTGCAAAAAGCAAAGTCGGAATTACAATAGCGGCTATAATAATTAATCCGCCCATTGTAGGAGTTCCTTGCTTGGCTTCTTCACCTTGTAAACCAAGCTTACGCACGGTTTCTGATACTTGCAATTTGTGAAGCATTTTAATAAGTCTGCCTCCAAAAACCAATGAAATAAGTAAGGACACTATAATAGCCGCCCCAGTTCTTACCGAGATAAACTGATACAATCCCGAGCCTGAGAAATGATAATGTTTGTTTAGATATTCAAATAAATAATATAGCATGCTACTTTTCTAGTTTTTCTATAAGTTCTATTATAATTTTTTTATCGTCAAATTCATGTTTTACACCTGCTATCTCTTGATATGTCTCATGCCCCTTGCCTGCAAGAAGTATAATATCCATAGGGTTTGCCATACTCACTGCTGTTTTGATGGCTTCTCTCCTATCTACAATACGAAGCGTTTTCTTATAATGTAATGCGGACACCCCTACTTGCATTTGGTCAATAATTGTTTCTGGATTTTCATCTCTTGGATTATCCGAAGTAAATATTACTTTATCGCTCATCTCTGCTGCAACCTTGGCCATCATTGGTCTTTTGCCTGCATCCCTATTTCCACCACAACCGATAATTGTATATAATGTTTCGTTACGGCTACGAATATCATTAATGGTTTGCAATACATTCTGTAGTGCATCGGGTGTATGGGCATAATCAATAATGGCCATGAGCTTTTTGGGCGACATGAAATAGTCAAACCTTCCAGTTACGCTGCCCAAATTGCTTAATGCTGTTATAATCTCTTCTTTGCTTTTTCCCAATAAAAATGCAACAGCATATACAGTTAATATATTATATGCATTAAACCTTCCAACAAGTCTATACCAAGCCTCTTCCCCGTCAATGTTTAATAATAAACCATTAAAATCACATTCAATAATTTTCGCTTTGAAATCGGCAGGGGCATTTAAGGCAAATGAATATTTTGCCGCCTTTGTATTTTGCACCATAATTGATCCATTACGATCATCTTTGTTATATAATGCAAATGCATCAATATCCAAATTATCAAATAATTTTTTCTTGGCTTTTATATAATTGTCAAATGTATGATGGTAGTCAAGATGGTCTTGGGTAATATTGGTAAAAGCTGCTCCAGTTATTGTCAATCCCGCAATCCTATTTTGCTCAATTGAATGGCTACTAGCTTCCATAAATACATATTCACAACCTGCGTCAACCATATCGGCCAACAATTTGTTTAAGGATATAGCATCGGGTGTTGTATGTGTAGCTGGAATTATTTGCTCGTTAATCTGATTTTGAACAGTTGATAAAAGGCCACAGGAATGACCCAGTTTAGTAAATAAATTAAACAATAAAGTGGCACAGGTCGTTTTGCCATTGGTACCTGTAATAGCAACAAGTTTTAATTTCTCTGAAGGATTATTATAGAAGTTGGATGAAATTTGTCCGAGTGCTTCTGAAGTATTATTAACTTGAATATATACAATACCCTCATTTATTACTTGAGGTATTTGCTCTACAACTATAATAACACATCCTTGCTCAATTACTTTAGGAATATAATTGTGTCCATCTGTTTGAGTTCCTTTCACTGCAACAAACATCATATCTTTCAATGCTTTTCTACTATCAGAAACAATAGCAGAAACGGGCAAAGAAGTATCTCCTACCACTTCGACAATATTTACATTCGATATGACCTCTTTTATAGTTTTCACTGATTTATTATATAAGTTCAATTACTACCGTGTTCCCCTTATATATTCTAGTTCCTTTTTCGAGGCTTTGAAATTTCACTTTCCCTTTTTTGCCTACATACTGCACTTTCAAGCCTCTGTTTTCTAGCAAGTACAAGGCATCACGCAGTCCCATTCCCATTACATCAGGCATTTGATTATTGGGTGACACTTGCGTTTCTGTTATATTTATTTTAGTAGAATTGGTAGTGGCATTAGACCATTCTTGGGTACTGTATACTTTGGCTTTATTTTGGGTTACCTGATAAAAATCGCTGGTATAACCTGCGGTCTTAGTTATATAATTTATTTTATTCGTATCATGTATATTTTCTGGCTCACGGTTCACTGAAGCAGCATATACTTTATCAGCAATTTCTTTAAATACTGGGCCTGCAACCAATGCTCCATAATATACACCATTGCTGGGTTTGAAAATCATGACCATGCAAGTATATTGAGGTTTGTCAGCAGGAAAAAAACCACAAAAACTGGATTTATATTTTTCTACATATTTGCCGCCCTCAACTATCTGTGCTGTCCCAGTTTTACCTCCTATTGGATATATTTTCGACCGAATACTGGTAGCGGTACCGTGCTCCACAACTCCAGTGAGCATAGGCATTACTCTCTGCAATGTTTTATCAGAGACTATTTTTTCTGATAATACTTCTGTATTATATTCTTTAATTAATTTACCAGTTTGCTCCACCCTTTTCACAAACATGGGCTTTACCATTCTACCGTTGTTTGCTACTGCATTATATAAAGTTAAAATCTGCATAGGGGTCACCATGATGGCATACCCAATCGACATCCAAGGCAAGGTAGTTGAACTCCATTGTCTATCTTGTGGAGTAACTACTTTATATACTCTTTCATCGGGAAAACCAAGTTTCAAACTTTGACCAAACTTAAAATCATTGACAAGTCTGTTCACAAATCTGCTTGGATTATTACTATAATACTTCCACACAAATTTGCTAATCCCCACATTGGATGAAAGTTCGAAAGCCTTCTGCAAGGTGAGCATTCCTTTGCCGCCATGCTCACTGTCACGCATCGTCCTGTCTCCATATGTTGTGGTACCATCTTCAGAAGAAACAGTTTCATTTTCATTTGCATAACCATCCTCCAACAAAGCGAGTACTGAAGCTAATTTAAACGTACTTCCCGGTTCCGTAGCTTCGCTTATACTATAATTATCGGCCTCAATTACTTCATCATTATCATTTCTTTTTAGGTTTGCAATTGCTTTTATTGCACCTGTATTAGTTTCCATTAATACCACACATCCGTAACTTGCTTTTTCTTTTATCAAAGCATTTTTTAAAGAATTCTCTGCAATGTCTTGTATACTCATATCAATGGTAGTATATATATCATATCCATTGTGTGGCTCTACATCATTATCATCGCTAATAGGTATCCAATTTCCACCAACAATTTTTTGCATTAATCTCTTCCCTTCCCTGCCTTTTAATTCCTCATTATATGCAGCTTCCAAACCTATCCCTCTCTCGTTTTCTTTCTTTTGCCCAATGGTACGTATGGCTAACATCCCAAAAGGATTTTCACGTATGTCTTGTTCTTCAATCAGAATTCCGCCCTTGTTACGACCTAATCTGAATATGGGAAAATGCTTTACTTTTTTCAACTGGTCATAACTGATTTTTTTTAGCAATGGCACATATCTATCTGAACCTTTGCGTGCTTTATTTAATACAACAAGATAATCTTTTCTGCTCTTTTCAGGATTTATATTCGCCAACATTAAAGCCAAGGAGTCAATGTTTTTTTTCCATATATCTTCGCTAAGTCCGCTGGCATGAGGATCCAACACTACATTATATATAGGAACAGAAGTGGCCATCAAACTACCATCGGCTGCATATATATTACCACGCATCGCAGAAATTGTGCGTAATTCGGTAGTTTGCTCAGTTTGCATAGCCACCCACTTTCCACCTTCTACAAACTGAATTTTATAGGTATAATATAATATAACCGCTGCAAACGAAGCCATAAAAATAAAGCTTAGATAAACTCGGAGTAATATGATTTGCTTGTTAGTCAATTGAAAAATTATGAGTGATGAATTATGAATATATAGATATTATTTTTTCAAGTTGTTCTTAGTAGTTAAAATGGATCAGCGAATAATTTTCAAAAGCTCGCCCGCAGTGTTATTGCTTGTTTCATAGGGGGTGTTGTTTATAAAGTCTGTGGCTAGAATTAAATCCAACCAATAAATGGTTTCATCGCATTCCTTCTGAGCAATAGCCAACTTATGAATAAAATCTAATTTAGATTCTGCATTCTGAGCTTTTCTTACCAAGGCTCCAATAGCGGTGCCGCTTCTGAGTAATTGCCTACTCATCACAAACTCCTTCTTTTCAGTCGTTATGTACTTATATAATTTCACAATCTCAATCGCAAATTCAAATGATTTTACTAGTAATATATTTTTCTTAATTTTTTCCATTCATCATTTATAATTTATCCCGCTGCGGCGGGCATCATTATCTTATTATTTTCACTGGTGGTTCACTCAAGGGTTTTAACTCTGTATCCTTCAATCTGTTCAGCACTTCCGATTGTTTGCTTTTGCTCATTAATTCTTTAGCTATACTTATATACTCACTTCTTAGTTCTTTTTTTTCTGTAGTTAATCGGGCTATCTTCACTACTGCTTTATTGGCATAATGTTGATTGGCTATATATATCATACCCAACAAAAACATATAGGAAATAAATGGCATCCACTTTTTTATATGTTCGGGAGTGATAAAAAAACTAAACTCCGAAAATTTAACCAATGGGCTTTTCCCGCTTTTCTCCTTATCTGTATTTGGTTGCTCCATTTATTATATTATAATTTTTCAGCAATTCTTAGTTTTGCACTGCGTGAACGCGGGTTCCTATCTATTTCCTCTTCCGATGGTGAAACGGCTTTCGATAAGGCTTTCAAAGGATTGCTACTATTACCGTATAAATCTTTTTTTATATGTCCTTCTATATTACCACTTGCAATAAAATTCTTCACCAACCTATCTTCTAAACTGTGATAACTCATTACTACCAATCGACCACCTTTGGCCAAAGAATCTGTGGTATCATATAAAAATTTTCCCAATACTTCAAGTTCCTTGTTCACTTCCATTCGGACTGCCTGGAATACTTGACTCAAAAAAGTATATTTATCTTTGAAAGGCGTAACTCTCTCAATTGCCGATAAAAAATCATTGATAGTTTCTATACTTTTATGTTCTCTAGCATCAATAATAGTCTTAGCTATTTTCCTACTATTTTTTAATTCGCCATACGATTTAAATATATATATAAGTTGTTCCTCACTATATTTATTTAAAACATCTCTGGCATCGGGAGTCGATTGTTGATCCATTCGCATATCCAATACTGCATCACTTCTATAACTAAAGCCCCGCGATCCTTCATCAAATTGATAACTCGACACACCCAGGTCGGCCAATATTCCATCGGCAGCTTTTATATGGTGATACTTTAAAAAGTTTTTGAGGAACCTGAAATTATGGTTCACCCAAATAAAACGAGAATCATTAGGCAAATTAGCCCGAACATCATCGTCTTGGTCGAAACCTATAAGTTTACCTTTAGGCCCTAGTTTTTCGAGTATTGCTCTGGAATGACCACCCCCACCAAAAGTTACGTCCACATATACACCATTGGGCTTGATGTTCAACGCTTCAATGCATTCATGCAGCATTACGGGCGTATGATATGTGGCGGCAATGCTCAACTTTCAGGTTCTTTATTACCTTTTTTGGGCATCACCTCTTCGGCAAGGGAGCTAAAGTCGTCGGAACTCATGTTGAGCTCTTCGTTATAAACTTTCTCACTCCAGATTTCAATACGGTTACTGTATGCAAACAGAACCACATCATTATGTATTTCAGCATATTCTAATAATTTTTTAGGTATTAATATTCTATCATTTCCATCAACTGGAACTTCATTGGCTCCATTGTTAAACAACCTGATAAACTGCCTATCACGGCGATTGAAAAGATTCAAATCATTGAGCTTATCTGTCTCTGCTTCCCACGCTTGTTTGGTAAACAATACCAAGCACTTGTCGAAGCCGCGGTTAATGATTAAACCATCCTGAGCCTCGGGAGGTAGCTGCTTTTTGAGGCGTGCAGGAATTATCAGCCTGCCTTTGCCGTCCAGCTTACATTCGAATTCTCCGATGAACTTAGTCATTACCAGTGTTTTAAATTAACGCAACGAAGGTAAAACATTTTCCTCCACAAAAAACCACTAAAATCATTTTGTGGAAAAGTTTCAATCCTTTTTTTATCACAAATATAGCATATTTCTTTGTTTTACAATAATTTAAATATGGTGGAGTTATGTGGGGGAACATTAAAAAAATATTCCTAATTCAAGGCACAGAATGAATGCTATATTTTTTTTAAACTGTTATTTGTGCAAATGGCTTTTGTGGTGTTGGTTTGAACAAAATTTAAAACATGAAAAAACAGATTATTTATTCAATGACTTTGGCAACAATAATGTTTGCCACAAGCTGCAAAGACAGCAGCTCCGACGGATTACCCTCTCAAATGGAAATTCACAAAAAAGTTTACAAGGCATCAACTGATATTGGAGATTTGAACACTGCCATCAATTCTTTACGCTATATAATAGCGATGGACTCAGCCAATCAAAATTTATTGGACACCTTAGCAAATCTATATTTGTCAGTAGGACAGGTTCACCAAGCTGTTAAAGTTTGCGACCAATTTGCAGCCAAATACCCACTAACCGAAAAAGTAATGGAAACAAAACAATTGAGCTTCGAAAAACTAGGTATGCTCGACTCAGCTTATGCAATGGCTGACAAACTATTCCTAAAAACCGAAAAGCTTAAATATATATATCGACAAGGATATTATAAATTACAGATGGGCGATCTAAAAGGATTTGAATATCTGCAAAGAGTAATCGACATCAAAGGCCCAATTAAAGACAGCACAGAAATGATGTTTGAACGTGTTGCCCAAATGATACCTATTAAAGCCGCCGCATATTTTGTAAAGGGTACTACGCTAACCCAGCTTCGCAAACATGCTGAAGCCAAAGAAAATTTGAAATTGGCTATTAAGGAATACCCTGAATTTGAATATGCGAATAGGTTATTACAAAACTACGATCAATATGTTCGTGAGATGGAATCACAAATGAGACGATGAAAGTTTTTGCAAAAAAAATACTGATCGGCAATATCATTATTGCTTCTATCTTGGCAGTACTTGGATTTCTGGGATACTGCAGTATAGACGTAGATTCATCGGTATATATGATATTGCGATGGGCATTGGTGGTCTGTATTATATTATATGCTTTTAGCAGCAAAAAGCTAACTGCATGGATAGTTGCCGCTATGGTTGCAGGTATAGTCTGCGGTTACGACTTTCAGCAAAATGAATTTGTGATTGCCCTCGAAAAATTGAGCAAAATATTTGTCCGCCTCATCAAGACTATTATAGCTCCACTTATATTTTCCACGCTTGTGGTTGGCATTGCAGGGCATTCCAATTTGAAACAAGTGGGCCGTATGGGGCTAAAAGCCATTATATATTTTGAGATTGTAACAACCTTAGCTTTATTTATCGGGCTGGCTGCTATCAACTTCACACAAGCTGGTGTGGGCGTGCATGTGCAGGCAAATGAGAAAGTAGTAAAAAAAGCTACGGATATCATTAACAATAAAAAAGAAGCCGACCACCTTTTAGAAGTTTTCCCAGAAAATATTGCTTTAGCAGTTGCCGAAAATAAGATATTACAAGTAGTAATTTTCAGTCTTTTGTTTGCAATGGGATTAGCTTTGGTAAAAAACAGTTCCAAACAAATTATGTTGAATGGCTGCCAAGCTTTGGCCGATGTAATGTTTAAAGTAACAGATATTGTAATGTTGGTTGCTCCCTTAGCTGTTTTCGGGGCTCTAGCCTCCACCGTTTCTAAAAATGGTGTTGGGGTATTGATGGATTTGGCCAAACTCGTAGGCACTTTATATGGTGCTTTGGTTGTATTTGTAATACTCGTTTTCATTCCAATTCTATTATTAGTAAAAGCAAATCTCAAAAAGTTTTGGCTGGCATTGCGTGAACCTGTTTCATTGGCTTTTGCAACAGCAAGCAGCGAAGCGGCTTTACCCAAAGCTATGGAAAACATGCACAAATATGGAATACCACAACATATAGTTTCTTTTGTACTTCCTACAGGTTATAGTTTCAATTTAGATGGCACAACATTATATCTTTCCATGGCGTCTGTCTTTGTGGCACAGATGTGTGGCGTAGATTTAACCCTAGCACAACAAATAACAATGTGTCTCACCTTGATGCTTACCAGTAAAGGCGTTGCAGGGGTTCGCGGGGCTTCATTTTTGGTATTGCTTGGCACGGTTACTGCTATGGGATTAGATCAGGAAAAAGCTTTCTTGATTTTGGCAGTCGATGCTTTTATGGACATGGCAAGAACTGCTGTAAATGTAACAGGAAACTGTATTGCAACAATTGTCGTAGCTAAATGGGAAAAAGAAATTTAAATATGAAACTCAAAGTCATTTTATATATTGTCATTACCCTCGCTGCAAATAAATTGTTCTCTCAAAGCAGTTATATATTACAAAACAAAGTTCCGTTACCCAAAGAATTCAACCTAAGTGTGGAAGAGCGTTTGGACAAAGCACGAGAGCATTTAAAAAGTTTAAACATTAAATACAATGATGAGCTACTGAAAGAAGAGATTATCTTGTTTCAAGGATATATTAGAAGTGGCCAAGTATTGTTCAACGACACCATAAGTTATCATATTGATAAAATTGCCCACAAGTTTTTTGAACGCGACAAGTCCCTTACAAATAATATAAAAATATACTTATGTAAAAATGATTATGCAGTCAATTTTTCCGCTCCCGATGGAGTCATTTTTATATCTACTGGGTTTATAGCTCAGTGTATGGATGAGTCGCAACTTGCCTTTGCTATTGCCAGAGAAATTGCAAAATACCAAGATGGTTATATCCAAAGTTTAGATGTTACCTTGCTAAATAAAGGTGGCGACGTAAAATCCTATAATACCTACTTCCATGAGTTTACCGATCAGATTTTGGTAGAAACCGCCAATACCCATGAATATGATAAAACAGCAATGGAACTGACTAAAAATGCAGGTTTCGATATGGGTGAGGCTTTGTTGTACTTCGACATATTGCACAATGCAGAATTACCTTTTGAATATGTTAAATTTGAGAAATCATTTTTCGAAAGTGCAAATTTTACTATTCCTGCTGAATTCGATATAGACACCACGATGACCGTAACCCATAGCGAAGAAGTGCAACAGTCAGAATCGCCAATATATGATGACTACGGTAAACGTAAAGATGTTTTAGGTTATTATAAAGCAGCTATTAGCCGCAAACATACTATTGATGTTGCAACGTTTAGTTATATGATAAAACTTGCTAAACTGGAAACATGTAAGCAAGAATTGCTTCGTAAAGAATATAATGATGCGTTGTATAATTCATACTGTATTATCAAACAAGATTCTGGAAATATTTTAGCTAAAGAAATTTTTGTGCAGGCACTTTTTGGGTTTTCTATCAATAAGAACGAAAGTATAGAGCAATACCTCAAAGGGCTTTGGGCAGAAAAAAAATTGGATAAACTTGCAGAATATGTGTTCAAAAAAGTTGGAATAACCCCTGTAGATACTTGTATAAAAATACTATATAAACTTAAAGCCAACAATCCAAACAATTTGGTGGTATTAGCTCTTCGTAAGTGTTGGGAATGGGCTGCCCAAAATCCAAAATCAACCTACCTAAATAGTTTTCGCGATTATTTGATGGCATATTTGAGCAGTAATTCAAATATGAAAAGTGAGTATTTTGTGTTTTCTAGGAACGACATAAAACCCGATGAGCCTAATAAAGTTGAAGAACCTATAATTAGTAAATATGCTAAAATAAAGAAACCCAAGGTGCTGGAAAATGCCTACCGAATTATTCCTGACGCATACACACAAACTGCCATGATGGATATAACTTCTGCATTTATTTTCGAACGGGAATATAAAAATGCTGTTTCCAATTTTGAATATGTTTTTAGCGACATGGAAACGGAATCCAAAAAGAAAATTAAGAAAAATGATAAAATATTACAGTCTTCTCTCGATTTCGATTATCTCAATATGCTGAAAAACGAGCAGGACCCCGTAAGAGAGATAATACCCAAAAAGGAAAGAGTAAAAGTAGAAAGCCTCTTTAAGAAATATGACAAATTACTTGGTGGCAAAGTTCTGAATATGAGTGTTGAAGAAACAAAACTGTATAATGTACAAATATGGAACGACGAGGTGCTCATCAATGATTATATATATGAAATTGGCAACAACTTATTGGGGTACAGAACAAATTATTCAGCTACCCACTTCTATGCTTATCAGTTATCTTTGGCAAAAAAAACTCCCTATCTATTTACAGGCAAGTTTACAAAAAAGATATACCATAAAGAATCAAATACCGATGGCGATGATTGCAATAGCTGTAGCATTACTAATTGTTTGATACTTGTAGATGTATACAATGTAATTGTACCAAGTAAAAAGTTCTTATTTGAATATTATATTATCGATTTCAAAACTGGTCGTAAAATATATCAAAATGCGAATGATGACTATATTCCCTATAAAAGCGACATGCTTAAAGCCCATATATATGACATCCTTTATCAATTATCGTATTAAGCTATGAACAGTTTTTTTTATACAATTATTTTTCTACTATTCTGCTTAAGCATCACAGCTCAAGTACCCGGATATCTTGGAAAAAAGAATAGTATCGGTATTGGGGCACAATGGTTCCCATCTTACAAAAACTACGGATATACCAATACATCTTATACCCCAAAATGGGACAGTTCTTTTACACTAAGTAATTTTAGATATAAATCTGCCTTTAATGCATTTTACGAACGTGTAATCGACCGTCATATTTCAATGAATTTTAATTACAACTACCAACGTGGAGGCTATTATTCTCTAGAAGAAAAGGAACTCATCGACAGTGCTGGGAATATCACTATAACACAATCATTTCAGGGCTATAATGTGGTTCAACATCGATATGAATTGTTATTCAAATTCTTTTTTAGGAACAGTGGGGGACTTGCTCCTCTTGGCTCATATTTAGGCGTTGGTTTAAATTATAGTATTGTGAAAGGTTGGACTGTGGGCGATGAAGACAGTACCCTGATTAAAAAATCACTAACGGCAATGTCCCTCACCTGGGGTAAAACCAGAATACTTGGAGATCATATTATAATAGACTATGGAATCCGCTGTACACCATTTTATTTCAATGGGGAGGTAAACGTCATCAATCAACCTGTTAGAAATTTGAAACCGGCCTCTTATATGTTTGGCAGGAACATACTCTTTGCTTATATCAATTTTGGAATATTGATATAATTCAAATAGATATACCATCGCATTAATGAACCAAAGAAATACCAACCGAAGTAATATATACATTCGAGCCTTGATTCTTATTCAATAAAGGCATCAACGATGTTTCCGCCCATATACGAATAAACTTGTAAGCCACTCTAATTGTTGCTTTCACATTAAATGTAGATTGATTTAAACTGCTCCAGCGGTTTATATAATAGTTGATTCCGTCTTTGCTATACTCCACATTCTGTTTCGAAGCAAAACGCCAACATCCAATTACTCCCATAGCCATTTGAAAAGCATTTTCTGGACTAATTTTATGGGGCCCTACTGCAAATCTTACCATTACAGGCACGTTTAATGAATGGTTGATAATCCTATTTTTGGTATACTGCAATAAAGAATCGTACATAGGGGTGAGCATACTATTGCTCTTGTTAATATGCAACAATACGGATTCATCGCTCAAGCGGATAGCAGAATGTTCATAGCCGATGCCCGACACAAAACTCACGCGTTTTTTGTCATTTGATGTGATATTTTCAAACAAATTTATTTTCCAATTAAATGATTTCCCTATATCATTATTTAGATATTTCATATCGTTCTTTAAAGTTATTTGCCCCATAGTTGAGCCTACAAAATTGAATCCCAAATCAAGTCCATCCCATACACTTCTGTACACATGCTTATCGCGTTCCATACTAAAGAAATATTTATTTAAAGTATCGAGCAATACACTGCCTTTATTCTCTATTACAATTGTTGTGTCATATATTAATTTTCCATCTTTTGATATCACTACTCTCTTTTTATATACTTCCTTCTTGTTATAAGAAGTATCAGCCTGTGCAACCGTTTTATGATATAGGAAAATGCTGCCTAAAATTAGTATTATATTAAAGTATCTCATCTTGTTTTATATTATATATTTATACCAATATTTATTTTTACTACTGGTTATTTAAAATCCTCCGAAAAAAACCGTATTACCTATTATCACTGGCTTTCCGTTTATGTTTTGAGGAATGTTTTTACTCACATTTACTTTGAACTTGGTATTTTTGTTTACCCAACTGCTTGCTCTTTGTGCTACTTGATCCCAATTAACTTTAGCAGCTCCGTTTCCACTTACTTGCACTATTCTTTGGTCTTGTTCAGCAGGCATTTGTTGGAGTTCTTGCTCTATTAATTTTTGTTTAATTCTATTTTCTAAAGCCATATCTTCTTCACTATTGGCAGTATTTTCCAATCTCACCACATTAAAATCAATCGGTTTATTGGTATCGACTGCCACTATGGTATTTGAATTATCATGCAACTTATCATTTGCTTTATTAACCAAACTTGCATGGTGCATCAAAGGCTTACGAAGTGAGGTGCTGCTGGCAAAGGTTGCATTTGTAGAATTTGATAATGGTGTCTCTATCACTATCTGCTCCGACGGTTTTGCCACTTCAATTTGGGCCGTAGAAACTGATAAATTGGCATCCATATTCCCCATATTGTTATAAGCAAAATAAATTACCAAACAAGCTGCCACCGCTGCGGACAGGTATGGAACCACTTGGGCATATAAAGGTCTGATTGCTTTAATATAGAGTGTGCGTTTATCTTTAAAAACTACTTTCTTATCGGGCAATAAATAAGTAAGTTTATATAATTCAAAATCTTTTTGATAAGCGGGATTCGATGATACAAAAGCCAATAAATCTTTTTCTTGAGCTATAGTAAGTTGGCGTTCGAAATACAATATCATCCATTCATCAGCATTTTTTTTATTGATACCGGCGGTTGTGATGATAGCAATCTTTTTGAGAACTTGCTTATGCAGTTTATTTAAAACTATAGTTTCATCGGCTCCTATTTTTGCCAATTTATATAAGTTGCGGTCACGTTTGAATAGTGGATTCTGTTTGATAAAATCTGCGAGTTCAATTTTTTCTACCTGTGATAATTCTCCTTCGATTTCTTTGGTTAAGTAAAGTTCAATATTATTTCGTGTGACCCTGCCCATAGGTTCAGAGCATATTTTTTTGAGCTGGTGTTTGAAATCGTTTCCCATCCCCTGTTCAGGAAAATCAATTCGCTTGCTTTGTCCAAAACTGTCAAACTCTTCTTTCTGTAGCGGATTAAGTTCCAAAAAAGCAAACAGTTCTTTCTGCTCGCTATGACTTAATATGCCATCATAAAAGTCGACAATGTATATAATATAATTTTCTAAAGTTATTGTCATTCGGGTATATTTATATTATAATAGTTCTTCAAATTTTCCCAATTTTTCTTTCAGTACTTGTCTGCCACGGAATATATATACTTTTACTTGCGACAGGCTAAGGTTGGTCATCTCGCTTATTTGCTCATAACTATAGCCCTCATAATCCCTGAGTAATATTACAGAACGTTGCACATCGCTCAGTTCTGATACAGCTTGATCGATAATCTCCTTTACACCTGTGTAATGGCTGGGTGTATGCGTATGGTCGAATTCATTCACCTCGTCCCAATTAGCTTTCTTTTTTTCACGCCGTATTAAGTCTATCATGGTATGATATGCTGTAGTATATAAATACGATTTGCATTTGTCAAACTCTACAATGTCGTTTTTCAACCACATTTTTTCAAACGAGTCTTGAACAATGTCCTTTGCTTTATCCTCATCTCTGATGTTTTTAAGGATAAACCGATAGACACCGTCTGAATACAAATCGACACATTTGTTAAATTCTGTCGCAGTCATTTAGGGTTGGTGATTTTGACTTATGGTACGCCACTAAAATTTCTTTGTTACAAAAATAAAAGATTTTTTTGTGCATTCGGTTATTTTTGCCCCATGCTGCTACAGGTAAATATACCATTGCAATCATTGAACACCTTTGGAATCAATGCTTTTGCTAAATATTTTGTTGAAATAAATACTATAGAATCTGCTCAAGAATTCTTTGCCGAAAAGAAATTTGACACAGAAAAGAAACTCATACTGGGCGGTGGCAGCAATATCCTCTTCACGAAAGATTATGATGGTATCGTTATCAAAAATAATATTATCGGCATTGAAAAAATACAAGAAGACGAAAGCCATGTATTGCTAAAAGCCAATGCTGGCAGCACTTGGCATCAATTAGTATTACACGCTGTTGCAAATAATTGGGGAGGGGTCGAAAACCTTTCACTAATTCCGGGCCTCTGCGGTGCCGCACCCATGCAAAATATTGGTGCCTACGGTGTGGAGCTCAAAGATGTATTTGAAAGTTTGGAAGCATTGAATATCGAAACCAACCAAATACAAACATTCACACACGCCGATTGTGAGTTTGGCTACCGTGAGAGCGTGTTCAAAAACAAACTTAAAAACCAGTTCCTCATCCTTTCCATTACTTTAAAACTAAACAAGAAACCAATATATAATACTTCCTACGGTGCTATCCAAACCACCTTGGAATATATGGGCATTATTGAACCTACCGTCAAATCCATCAGCGATGCGGTTATCCAAATTCGCAGCAGCAAACTCCCTAACCCTGCCGAATTGGGCAATGCAGGTAGCTTTTTCAAAAACCCTGAGATACCCATAGGACAATACGAAAAATTACAACTGCAATACCCTTTATTACCCAATTATAAAGGCTCAATACCCAACCATCTAAAAGTGCCCGCAGGTTGGCTTATTGAGCAGTGCGGCTGGAAAGGGAAAGTGGTAGGCAATACAGGTTCACACAAGTTCCAAGCACTCGTATTGGTAAACTATGGCAATGCTACAGGTGCCGAAATATATAAGCTCGCCCAAGACATCATTGCCAGCGTAAAAGATAAATTTGATATTGTTTTAAAAGCCGAGGTGAATTTGGAATAAGGAAGCCGCCTAGGTCTCTCTTTGCACTTGACTTCCTCTCTGAGCCTCTTGCAGAGGACGTAGAGGCTACATCGCATAAACAGACGCTGAGTCCCTGCCACGCTCATACTTCGCTGCAGGAGACTTAGCTGCGAAGGACCTTGCCCAAGATATTATAGCAAGCGTAAAAAAAAAATTGATATTGATTTAAAGCTGAGGTGAATTTGGAGTAGAGACCCTTCCAATGCAACGTCTATTTTCGAATACCAATTTAGTGAACTTATTATAAATCATAATCATTACCTTTGCAAAAATAAACAATAGCTTATGTTGCGTTCAACCTTACTTATTTTCACTATCATATTTTTAAATATGAATACTTCAATAGGTCAAGTAAACCTCTCAAAAGGTCTGGTAGCTTACTTCCCCTTCGAAGGAAACAGCTTCGATTCTATCAGCCCCAACGCTACCAATAATAATACCGGAGCCTTGTTAACTCAAAATCGTCAAGGTAGAAAAAGTAAAGCAATGGATTTCCTAGCTTCCAATGAAAACTATATAGACGTTGGAACAAATCTTTCCTATTTTCCTGTTAGTATTTCTGTATGGATTATGCCCCGATACTGCCCCAATATCGGAGTTATTTTCTCTAATGAATATAATTTATACCAATGGACAACTACCGCAATGGAACTTATGCAATTGGCTGATGGCACCATTCGTTTTGGTATGGGAAATTCAAGCAATGGACAATCATATAAATATATTGAATCTGCAAATCAAGTGAAATACGATGGTTCCTGGTATCATATCGTGGCAACCTGCGATCAAAATTACAACTGTGAGATTTATATTGATAAAGTACGAGATAGAACAGGCAAATTGTCATTGGGCAATTTCGTTACCTGCATCAACAATGCAAATATAGGAGCACGACCTATAGCAGCCTTAGTACAAGGAGGTATGCAGGGCCATTTTTATAATGGAGTAATGGATGAATTACGTATTTACAATAGAGTGCTTGACACCAGCGATATCGATGCGTTATTCAATCTAGATTCCTCCACACTAGCCGCTGTCCCTTATATTGAGACAGCCGAACCAAATATCAATATAACTAAATTAAATGGAATTATAAATATCCTATCTGATCTGCAAATAGAAAAGGTGAAAATATATGATATGATGGGTAGACAAGTTTACACAAAAACAGTAAATGCTCTTGCTACACAAATAACTGATATGTCAAACCAAAACGGGAACAACTGCTACATTATCGAAATCCTTTGCAAAAACAATCTGCCCGTTCGCCAAAAAATAATACTGTAGTACACATAATGATGCACCCGATGGGGTTTACAAAATATTTTCCTTATGCAGGCCGGTTGCAATCCGATAATTATCGGGACGGATTGAGTTTCGGTATAAGTTTAAGAATTGCTATTATCCAGACGCGAGCACAGATGGAAGTCGGGTTGAAAAAAACAACACAATCTAAAACAAAAAAAGGAGCCTAGTAGTAAAACTAGACCCCTTTATAATTATTATTGTGGCCAACTATTAACCCCGCCAAGACGGGAGCCATTAACCATTAACTTAGTATTTAATCAACCTAACCGTCGATGACTGTTCGCCTTTGGCTAAGTGGAGAATATAAACACCCGCTGCCTTGTCGCTCAAATCAACTGTATATATGTTCTTGTTCAAATAAGAAACAGTTACCACGATTTGTTTGCCCGCTATGTCAGTAATATATAATTGTTTCACCTCAACACCCGCTGGCATCTCAATATTAAACACGCCTTGCGATGGGTTGGGATATACTTTTACTAATAAATTGTTTGTAGTTGCTATGACACCTCCCCAAACTACTGTAGATTTAACTGACATGCCCTTGCAGCCATTTGCATCGGTCACCTCCACAGTATAGTCGCCGTTACTATATACTTTCAGTTTCTGTGTGGTGGCTCCTGTTATGGCTACACCATTTTTGTACCATTGATAGGTACTGAACGCCGTTGTAGATAATTCGTTGTTAGGTATGTCCTGTGTGATTGTTGGTACTGGAAGTGGATTTACAAACACATTCACTGCCGCAGTGGTGGCTTTGCAACCATTATTGTCAGTTATCTTGGCAGTATAAGGGCCAGAAGCTTTTACAAATATCGGATTGGCGGTTGTGGTTAACACATTGGTGTTAAGCATCCAAGAAACGCTGCTGAGACCTGTATTTGTATTGGTTGCAGTAAGACTAACAGAGTCTCCGTTGCATACAGTACTACTGCCCGCTGCGGTTAATGATGGACTGGGTGCCGTGTGCAAAGACAAGCTTATTGAACTGCTAGAGGTAGCTGTACAACCGCCGTTATTAATCACCTCTGCCGTATAAGTGCCTGCACCGCTAATATATAAGAATGAGTCAGTTCCTGTACTGATATTATTTCCATTCAATTTCCACTGATAGGTAAATGAACCTGTATCCTGAGGCGAAACACTTACTCTCATGCTATCACCAGGGCAAATTGTAGAACTTGCGTTACCGTTCAAGGTAGGAATAGTAGGAATTGGTTTGTATGCAACCACCACTGCTGTCGAGGTGCTTTTACAACCATTGGCATTGGTAACTTTCACGGAATAAGAACCATTGGTAAATACTGTTAAGCTGCTGGCAACTGCTCCACTTATTACATTCCCGTTTTGCATCCACTCATAGGTATAGCTTGCGTTATTGATCGCATCTATATAAACAGTATCCATGCCGCAAGCTGTTGGATTGCCTTTTAGCGTAACACTTGCATTTGGCAATGAGTCTATTATAATATTTGCTGCCGCAGATGCTGTTAAACAACCATTTGTATTGGTTATTGATACTTGATAATTACCTGTTGCTTTTGCATAGTAAACAGAATCTGTAGCACCATTAATGCTAGTTGCGTTCATCCACCATTGGTAAGTTAAACCACTTCCGGGTGTTGTGCTAAGTTTAAGACTATCACCCATACATTTGATACCCGTGCCTATATATGAAACATTGGCAGTGGGTCTAGAATATACCGTAAGTTTTGAAGAACTGGAAAGTGCTGCACAACCTGATGCCTTATCTTGCACCACTACCATATAAGTGCCCGATGTTTTTGCATAATATATGGAATCGGTAGCACCTTGTATTACTGTATTATTGAACAACCATTGGTAGTTATTCGCACTACCACCCTGGGCGGTAAGTGCTGAACTATCGCCTTGGCAGAAAGTAATTTGACCCACGCTAAAAGCCGCGGTGGGGGCGGTACCCACTTTTATGGTGATGGTATCTGAATTTAGGTCGCAACCACTATAATAGTTATCTGCAACATTGAGGTAGTAATCTCCAGCTTGTGTAGCATAGAACACCGAGTCGGTGGCACCACTAACAGGAGAACCATTAAAATACCACTGGAAATCGCTGGTATTTTTACTGTCAACGCCCGAGAGTTTGATGGAATCGTTAGCACATATACTTGTTGTGGGTAGAAATGATAAAATGGGAACTGGGTTAGTTTCATCAAAGCTCAAGTTCTGCAAAGTATCGTTAAAACCATTAGAGTCGTTGTGGTAACTGATATAAGGTCGGATATAATAAGTGCCAATGTCGGACATGTCGAACTTGTTAGTGATATCAATGGTCATTGCATCCTTAGGGTTAAATTTACTACCCGTTACGGCCACAGGACCATAAGTAATTATATTGCTATTTGGGTCGGTCACTTCTGCGGCCACCCATGCAGTATCTTTAGTGAGGTCTATGGTGTCAATACCCATGTTCTTAATGGAGACTGATATGGTCTGATTGTATCCGCCCAAGCAAGCTACCGCAACGGGCGATAAAAGTTTGTTGAGCGAGAAGTCCTGCAAGGTCTTGGCGTTATACTCATCTGCACCTATGTCGGGCGTTGTGCTGCTGCGGCTGTCGTCGTCTATGTCTACAGAAACTCCCAGAGCATCACCACGGTTGTCTAATTGAGTACCCGAGGCATGAAGGTCGGATGCAGAGTAATGGTAAGGGTCGCCGTCAACAGACTGGCCTCCCCCTCCGCTAGGATATGCTACTTGGTAGTTGGTAGTATTATAACTCTTTGCTCCTAAAAGTACAAGACTTGTATCTGCTGCATTATAATAGTTATTATAGTTTACGCTGTCGGGGAGAGTTGAGTTTCCTGTGATCTCCATGGCAACTGCGTTTACTGCTTTTGCATTGTTGATGGCAAAAGTATTGTTTTTGAACTGAGTTCTTAACATATAGCCTGTTACATAAAGAGCTCTGTGTGAAGACCCGGTGGCCGTAGCTATTGAAACAGTATTGTGAAAATAATTCCAGTAATAACCCTGATTAATATGGATACCGTAAACTATGCCAGTACTTGTAAAATTCCCTCCTACCATATTGTTGAACAATTCTCCACGAGCTACATTGCCTCCATATACATATTGAATGAAGATGCCGTACTGGCCAACATTATTAATAAAGTTGCCTTTTACTTCGTAGTATGCTCCAGATACATTTGAGGTAGCGTTACTGTTATATATATAGATACCTGCAGAATTGTTCGCACTGCCCGAACGGTTCTGTACCTTGTTGTTCAATATTTTTTCAGCATGGCTGCTGGTAGCATATATGCCAGCATAATATGCGTTGCTTATGTCGTTATTTCTTATATAAGTAATACTTGAAGCTATATTCGAGTTGGAATGAATACCATAATATCCTCCTATTATAATATTGCTGTCAATATAGTTTGCGTCGTTCGAGCCAGCAGAATTTATAGTGGTGGCATTACCATTAATTACCAATGCGGCAAAATTAGTTCCTGTAGCAGTGGCAGCCGATCCGCTGCATTCTATTTTGCACTTGGCAAATTTGTTGAAACTTGAGTTCAAAATGTTAACAGCCCATGCATTGCTTCCGCTGCTGGCCTGGATACCCATGTCGCGGAAAGTAACATATTTGGAAGATGACAACCTAAGTGTATGAGGTGCGGCTGCCGAGCCAGAAAAGGTAAGTATTGTGCTATCGACACCGTGTCCGATGAAGGTTATAGTATTGGTGCTTGAAACACCATTCACCACCCCAATTTCTACTTGCTCTGTAAAAGTGTCAGCCGAAACATCGAAAACAACAGCACCATTAATACCGCTGCACATCAATTGAGAAACAGCAGACTTGAAAGAAATGAAATTAGTAGTTGATGCCGAATTTTTAGAATTGATTGTGTAATTTCCTGACATTACTACACAAAAAGTTTTTTGAACTGTATCATTCCAATAAAAAGAATCGCCTGCTCGAGCAGTATACACTTTTATATTATTGGCACCTGAACCTATGGTAATATTATTGGTGAAAGTAACTGTGGCAGTATCGCATATTTGCAAAGCGGGGCTGAAAGTAAATGTTTCACTATCGGCTGCATTTCCGTTAAGTTTATAATATACTTTTAAACTAGAAACAGAATCGGATCCGCTATTTTTAATTAAAACAGATAAAGGCTGAGAGCCTGCGGAAACAGGAAATATTGGCGTAAGTAACTGCATAACTGCTATATCAGTTTGAGGTGCTGAGGTATTTTCATCTGCTCCAATATCTGGAGGATTATTGCGGGTTTGTCCATCTATATCTGAGTTCACACTAAGATTAACACCATCGTTACACACATTTTTTATATGCAAATCGGTATTGGAAACAAAGGCGGGGACTTCAAAGAACGATGATATACCGGCTCCATTCGGATAAGCCGCAGCAGATAAATTACTAGCTTGATAATTAGTTCCTCCTATTCGCATCACATTAGAATTTGTGGAATACAATATATTATTATCAAAAGCTGATATAGCATTGTTGTTATTGATATCAGCCGCATAATTTGCACCACCTGTTTGAGCATTGGCAAGTATATTGTTTCTAAAATCTATGCTATTGGTTCCTCCATATACCGAGAAACAAAAACTATTGGTAGCAGTACCAGTCATATAAAATGAATTGTGGTAAATTTTCCAATTCTGTCCATACATATTGATGCAACCTGCTGTATTGGTATTATTGAATGCCCCGCCGAAGAAATTATTAAATATCTCCCCAGAAGTATTCACATTGGGCCCACCTTGAGAGGTAAGTATATATATATGATACTGACCCGTACGCAAAAATATATTTTCTTTTATTTCATGAAAATAACCACTTGATGGAGTTCCGTTAATTAAATATATACAAGAAGAATTGCTATTTCCTGTAGCAAGTTCAAAAGTATTGCCTATAATTTTATTGGTTGAAATACTGCTGCTATTTTGATAAATTCCATAATAATACGCATTCTGCAACTTATTGCGTCTGATATAGTTTACCACAGAACCATTGTTACCTGCATGAGTAATATTATAATATCCTCCCGTAATCCTATTGGAATCTATATAATTATTATTACAATTAGATGTTCCTGCAAAAGCAGTTTTGGAGCCGCTAAACACCACACCTGCAGAATTATTGCTTGTAGTGGCTTTATTTAACTCGAGCACACAACTTCTAACGGTATTGTTATTTGCATTGCTCAAGAACATGGCCACAGCATAAGTAACTCCCGATGCACGTATTCTCATGTTTCGGAAATTTATATATTGAGAACCTTTTAGTAAAACTGTGTGTGCTGCTCCTGCTACACCATCATAAGTTAACATGGTGCTAGTTGTATCCACACCTTCAAAAGTAATAGTATTGGTTGAAGATGTTCCTGAAATTAAGGGTATACTAATTTGTTCGTTAAATGTATCTGCTGCTATGTTGAATACAACAGGGCCTGATATGCCGCAATTTGTAAGCTTTACAACCGCATCATTAAAGGTTAGAAAATTAGTGGAACCGCTGCCATTCGAATCAATCGTATATGACCCACTTAACGGGGTAGTACAAATTACAAAAGTGCGACAAATTGTATCATTATTAGCAGTTTGTGTTCCACCGCCGTTTACATTGTTCAACCACACTTTTATAGTGTACGTGCCGGCCGTCGAAATATTTAATAATGTATCAAATTTTGCGGTATACATACTATCCGCTGCAATGTTTAGGCCTGATAATGATTGTGTAACCGCTGCATTATTATCTAATTGATATCCGATATCAACAGAAGTCATATTGGTATCTGTCAAGTTAAACATGGAGAAACGAATCGTATCATTACCTACATAAAAACTTGTTGGTGAAACGTGTGCATATGCCAAACCATCTTTGGTAGATGAAGTAACAACAAGTGAATAATCTTCCTGTTCGCCATATCCAGTACTGCAAGGATTGGGAGAGGAACCGCCGCCAAAATCACCTGTAACTCTTATTCTATATACACCAGCCGCTGTGCCCACAGGTATACTAAAAGTGTCTGAAACCACAGCATTGGCTGTAGTGGTGGGCGAAGTCCAAACCAATTCAGGGGCAGAGGTGCTAAAAGTGCCATCTAAGTCCCAATCAATAAAAATCCTTCCGCGAGTTGAATTACCTGTCCCATTTTTTATGGAGAAATTAATAACTGTGCCTGGTACACCTGATACTGCCATGTGAGTATAGTCAAAATAGTTAGGTGAATTACCTGTGGCAGTGGTAGAATTGTTTACTGCAGACCCCAATGTTACGTTTTGTAAACCTATACTATAACCTGCAACATTTGTGGTGCTTGGGATGCAATAATTAGGCTGTGAATAACACTGTGCCTTTGATTGGGAAAAATTCAATATGAATAACAGCATAAGTGCTACTCTAATGAATCCATTAATTTTTGTGAATTTTCTTTTCATGTGTGATGGTTGTTAATTTGGATTATTATTAATTTGGAATGCAAATATAGCCAAAGAAACCCCATGGGAAATTATTTTTCTTGCATTTTAAGGTACAAAAGAAAATTAATCTAAAATAGGTAAGATTGGCATCAAAAAAGCAATAGGAAATCTAACCTTTAATTTATTTATAAAAATAGCGTGAAATTATTATTTGAATAACTTGTAAAAATACACTAATAGCTTAACCCCAGTGATAAAAACATTTGGCAGCAAGCCACATTCTAGGCAGCAATTCAATTATAAATTCTCAGGTTTCGATACATATCTAGCATACTCCTTTTCTAATATGTAAAAAGGATTTATTCAACTGCCCTCAATTATTGATTTTTCGATTTCCGATTTATCGAGTAATATTCGCAAAAATTTAGTCCATTTCATGTTTTTCGCATTTATATTAATTACAAGTGTTGCTGTAGTATATACTTATACTCGCAACTCTGCGGCAATAATGCGGTAGAGACCAATCAATCAAGTTTAAATGTTCCGCAGTTTTATAAATATTCGCAGGAATATATGATGGCAAATTGTCCTTTTTCATAATAATTTATTAAAACGGATCATCATCATTCATCTTACTACTTCTAGTAATAGTTACTGAGGGCTCAGGGAAACCAGGATTACTGCTTTGCTCTTCTATATTATAAGTATTATACTCGTCGAGGTCGGAGAACTTGGCATACTCTGCTTGGAACCTCACGTTCACCTTACCTGTAGCTCCGTTACGGTGCTTTCCTATAATAATTTCGGCCACCCCAGCAAGGCTGTTTCCTTCCCCATCCTCTGTTACGCCATAATACTCGGGGCGGTGAATGAACATCACCAAATCCGCATCTTGCTCAATAGATCCCGATTCACGCAGGTCGCTAAGCATGGGCATTTTTCCTCCGCCTCGCTTTTCGCTTTCACGGTTAAGTTGTGCGAGTGCCATAATGGGTATAGCTAGTTCTTTTGCTAGTGATTTTAGTGAGCGACTTATATAACTTATCTCCTGCTCGCGATTGCTATTTTTATTACTGTCATCACCTTTCATTAACTGCAAGTAATCGACAACTACTAATTCTATATCGTGTTGTGCTTTAAGACGGCGGCATTTGGCACGCAACTGAAATATGGAAAGGGCGGCGGTATCATCAATAAATATTTTTGATTCGCCCAATTGTACCACCTTTTTGTTGAGCTGTTCCCACTCGTACGGAGCTAGTTGTCCCGTTTTTAACTTGCCACCTGGTATCATAGCTTCGGAAGAAATGAGCCTAGTAACCAACTCCACCGATTCCATCTCGAGCGAGAAAACAGCCACAGCTTTTTTTGCCATTACTGCGGCATTACGTGCAGCGGTTAATGCAAAGGCGGTTTTACCCATACCTGGGCGGGCTGCAACTATAATAAGGTTATTTTTTTGCCAACCGCTGGTCATTCTATCTAAATGCGTAAAGCCTGATGGCACGCCCGATAGGCCGTCTTTATTATCTTTTACACTCTCAATCTGTTTAATAGCTTTCACTATCAAATCGTCAACCTTAGCATAGGTTTTTGATATATTGGTTTCGGCTATTTCAAATAATTTTTTCTCAGCGGAGTCAAGCAGTTCGAAGGAGTCGTTCTCATCATCATAAGCATCTTTCTGTATCTCGCCACTTACCCTTATAAGTTCGCGTTGTATATATTTTTGCGAAACAATGCGGGCATGGAACTCGATATGTGCCGCAGAACCAATACGGTTGGTAAGTTGTGATATATAAAAAGCCCCACCAGCTTCGTCAAGTCTACCTTGATTACGCAAGTTACTGGTAACGGTAAGCATGTCGATCGGCTCGGCTCTAGCAAATAACACTTTGCACACCTCATATATAAGTTGGTGCGACTGTTTGTAAAACATTTGCGGCTCGAGTATCTCGGCTACGCGTTCCATAGCATCGCGTTCGAGCATGAGTGCACCAAGTACAATTTCTTCGAGGTCGGTGGCTTGAGGTGGGAGTTTGCCGAATTCGTTTACCAAATTGCCGGCGGTCATTTCATTAAGGTCGGTACGTTTTTTTTTGAAGGATTGAGAAGACATCGGGGATATTTAACGATTGAATGATTTGTGATTGAATGATTTTAGTTGCGAGTTGTCAGTTGTGGTTTGTCAGTTAGACTTTCTCATAACTCACAACCCGAGACTGACAACCATTATAATGATGCGAAAATAGTTATTAGCATTGGGCTTGAACAAAGGTAGTGGATTGTCCACATATATATATATAATGTGCAATTAATGTGGAGTGTTTATATAATAGCTTGATGGTCAATTTTTGCTTATGTGTATTATATAATTATTCACATTAATCTCTCGTGTGGAACTGCATTTTTCCACAGCTTGAATATCAAGCACAAGCAATTGTTAACAGTAAAAACTGTATATTTAATTTTGGAATCTAAAACAAAAGCATTCCATTATTTTTGCCCCATGCAAATAAAAGAAATCTGCAATTACCTAGAACAAATAGCCCCACCTCACCTGCAAGAGGATTACGATAACAGTGGTTTGCTGATAGGCAATGCAAATAATACATTTACCAAAGCCTTGATAACACTGGATGTAACTGAAGCCGTGGTGCAAGAAGCAATAGATAACGGTTGTAATATGATCATCGCACATCACCCGCTCATCTTTGGCGGATTGAAACGTATTACAGGCAAAGATTATGTGCAACGATGTGTAGCCATGGCCATTAAAAATGATATTGCGATATATGCGATTCACACGAATTTAGATAATGTGTTATGGGGGGTGAATGCAAAAATTGCAGAGAAGCTAGGTTTGCAGAACTTAAAAATCTTGGATCACAAAGATGGACAATTATTGAAACTTGTAACTTTTGTGCCGCACGATAAAGCAAGTAAAGTTCGTGAAGTCCTTTTTGCTGCAGGAGCTGGTACAATTGGCTTGTATGATAATTGTACTTATAATGTTGAAGGACTTGGAACTTTTAAAGCAGGAGAAGGAACAAATCCTTATGTGGGGGAAAAGAATAAATTGCATGAAGAACCAGAAACCAGAATTGAAACTATAGTTCCTATACATTTAAAGAATGAAGTGCAGAAAGCACTCATCAATTCGCATCCTTATGAAGAAGTGGCTTATGATTGGTATCCTATTTTGAACACCAATCCGCAAATAGGAAGTGGTGTCATTGGTGAATTGGAAAAAGAAATGGAAGTGGTCGAATGGCTCGAATTTTTGAAAGCCAAAATGAATTTGTCCTGTATTCGATATACCAAATCCTACACAGGTAAAGTAAAGAAGGTGGCTATATGTGGTGGCAGCGGGAGTTTCCTACAAAAAACTGCAATGGCCGCAGGTGCTGATGCCTATGTAACAGCAGATTTTAAGTACCATGAGTTTTTTATTGCAGAAAACTCAATGCTGTTGTGCGATATAGGGCATTATGAAAGTGAAATATTTACAAATGAATTGCTTTTGGAAAAATTGAGAGAAAAATACCTTACTTTTGCAGCCCAAATTTCGGCAATAGATACCAACCCCATAAACTATTATTAATAAACAACATGGAAGCTACCGTTGAGCAAAAACTTGAAGCACTTTACAAACTGCAACTTATCGACTCTCAAATTGATCGTGTAAAATCGATGCGTGGGGAGTTACCACTTGAGGTGGCAGACTTAGAAGATGAGATAGCTGGTCTTGAAACCCGCATGTCGAACTTAAATACTGATGTTGCCAAATTGGACGAAACCATTTCGACCAATAAGCACAATATCAAAACATCGCAAGCACTTATAAAAAAGTACGATGGTCAGCTTACCAATGTAAAAAACAACCGCGAGTACGATGCCCTTACCAAAGAGGTTGAAATACAAGGTTTAGAAATACAAGCCGCTGAAAAAAGAATCAAAGATTTTCAGATTGAGGTGAAGTACAAAAACGAATTGGTTGAGAAACTTAAAGAAGAAATTAGCGAACGAAATAAAGACCTCGTGAATAAAAAAGGTGAACTTGATAATATTATTGAGGAAACCACCAAGGAAGAAAAAGAGTTAGACAAAGAACGTAAAACTGCTCACAAAATCGTTGATGAAAGATTATACTCAGCTTATTACCGTATCCGCAGCAATGTGAGAAATGGTTTAGGTGTTTCAATTATCGAGCGTGATTCTTGCAGCGGATGTTTTGCTTCTATTCCACCACAAAGACAGATAGAAATAAAGCAGCATAAGAAAATTATAGTGTGCGAAAACTGCGGACGAATTCTTGTTGACTCAAAGTTAGCAGGAGAAGAAGTTGAAAGTTAAAATAATGTCAAAATCAGATAGAAAAAACCGGTCTAAGGCCGGTTTTTTTCGTTAACATATTTCATCATATACATTATCAGGCAAATAAAATTTAATCGCCCGATGACAATCAGGTTTTAAGTACCGATAAATTTGCCGCACTAATTTTTAAAATGGAAAGTTCAAGTCAAAGTACAACTATAAATCGTGTTTCATTTGGCACCCTTCTAATTACCTTAGGCATTATTTATGGCGATATAGGAACTTCGCCCTTATATGTTGTTGATGCAATTATTCACCAAGGAAATGGTATTGAAAATGGATTACTAAAGTTCGACCCGCTATTAATATTGGGAGGCCTTTCATGCATCTTTTGGACCCTAACCATTCAAACGACTGTTAAATATGTGATATTAACATTGCGAGCAGATAACAATGGCGAAGGTGGTATTTTTTCCCTTTTTGCTTTAGTTCGACGCTATAGAAAATGGCTATATATCCCTGCCATCATAGGTGGTTGCACACTTTTGGCGGATGGTTTTATCACACCGCCTATTTCTGTTTCCTCAGCATTAGAAGGACTTAAAATTATCAATCCGAGTATTACTACTGACCAGATTGTTCCAATGGTAATTATTATCATTACAATCTTATTTGTATTTCAACGTTGGGGAACCACATTATTGGGTAAAACCTTTGGACCTTTAATGTTTATTTGGTTTTCGATGCTTGGAGTGATCGGATTAATTGGACTAATACAATATCCCGAGATTGTTAAAGCAGTAAATCCTTACTACGCTTATCAGCTTTTGGCAGAATATCCTGAAGGATTTTGGTTGCTGGGGGCGGTATTTTTATGCACCACAGGTGCTGAAGCAATGTACAGTGATTTAGGGCATTGTGGACTTAAAAATATCAGGATTAGCTGGATTTTTGTTAAAACAACTCTTTTACTAAATTACTTTGGCCAAGGAGCATATTTGTTGGCACATTATGGCCAACCCGCTCCCGAAAAAATGTTTTATGCGTTAATGCCCGATTGGTTTTTGCCTTATGGAATAACGGTAGCTACTTTAGCAGCAATTATTGCAAGTCAAGCACTAATAAGTGGCTCCTATACTTTAATTAATGCAGCTATGAGATTAAATTTCTGGCCCAAGGTTGGTGTAAAGTATCCCACGGTTCATAGGGGGCAATTGTATGTTCCTAGTATTAATAATATTTTATGGATGGGTTGCATGTGTGTTGTTTGGTATTTTAAAGAATCCAACAAAATGGAAGCCGCCTATGGTCTTGCGAATAATTTAACAATGATAATGACCTCGTTCCTACTTGCAGCCTGGTTATTGTCAAAAAAGATAAATCACTATATTGTTATTTCCCTTATTCTAGTCTTTTTAACTGTGGAGATAACTTTTCTTGTTGCGAATTTAAATAAGTTTAAAGAAGGCGGATTTATTACAATTATCATTTCATCCGGACTTTTGTTTGTGATGTATATTTGGCATAAGGCCAGGCAAATTCAAAAAAGATATATCCACTATAATGATATACATAAATACTTGCCTATGATTGAAGAACTGCATGCCGATACAGAAATCCCGAAGCATGCAGGCAATTTGGTTTATCTAACCAACTCCAATTATCCAAACTTGATTGAGGCAAAAATTATTAACAGCATACTCAAGAAAAAACCCAAAAGGGCAGATGTATATTGGTTACTGCATGTAAACACTAGCGATGAACCCCATACGGTCGAGTATAAAGTTCACCATTTGATTCCAGGGAAAGTAATCAGGGTCGATTTTAATTTAGGCTTTAGAGTGGAGCAAAGAATTAATATCTATTTCAGGAAGGTAATCGACGAACTTGTCAAACATCATGAGGTATCCATTATAAGCCGCTACAAATCATTAGAGAAATTCCATATAGCTGGCGATTTCCAGTTTGTTGTTTTTGATAGATTTATGAGTTACGAAAACGATTTACCATTTGTGGAAGACTTTACGTTGGATATGTATTTTCAACTAAAAAAACTCAGTACACCTACCACTAGAGCTTTTGGGTTAGATAATAGTGTAGTAAGTGTGGAGACCGTTCCCCTTATTATATCACAGCCAAAAAACATTAAAATTAAACGCCTAATTTAGCAAAATGTAAGGCAGTAGATTCAGAAATTTAAGAACCTATCCAAAAAGCCATTTAATGTCTTAATTATCAGATATATTTAACCAATATGGCATCTTTATTACTAAAGCTGTAAATGATTTTTTGTAAAACCTTACAAATTTGATAAATTAATTTGGAAGTATAATTTGGAATTGACTACTTTTGAATCAAGATTTCAATAAATAGAACTCAAATGAAGTTGATCAGAAAAAAAATCCAATCGTTATTGTTGCTTGCATTATTTGTAGGACAGTTTCCTACATTGTTAGCACAAGACCTCCCGCGTCAGTATTTATACGTAAGTAAGCAAACGGGGCAAACAAGTAATTTCCACGGACAGCAAGGTAAAACCACCGACAAATATGAGGAGGGTAATGTCACCATTAATGTAGTGGGACCTATTACGCATGCGGTTACCCCTAATGATATGTCAATAGGACATAATCAAACCAAAACTTGGCAAGGGCAAATTTCACCTCTTATAGCACAGTGTCCTGCTCCTGGAAGTAGTGTTAGTGCTAAATTGAATGCGGCCTATGATGTTGTATTTAGCAGACCTCAAGGAGGTGCTGCAGATGGAGCAGTTATATTAAGCACTTATAATTGCAGCACAGAAGCTGATGGGGTGAACCATGAGCACAGTGGTTGTCAATTTCACGGTTCTTTAGGTGGTATGCACGAAATAGTAAGAAAAATAGGAACGGTGGTTCAAGATTTTGAAATATTCAGTATCAATTGTATTGTGCCGGTAGCTTTCAATTGTGCAGATGGAACTGCTACCTTGCATGCCGATATATATCCCGGCAATGAGGGTACAGTTATTTGGCAAACACCTTTTGGACAATTAACTGGAAATGATATTCAAATTAACCTTCCTCCCAATTTTAATAATATTAATGTTACAGCAACTTATACAGTTAGGGGCGTAAGCTATAGTGCTAATGGTGTAATCAGACCCGACAATTTAACAGGTTTTGCACTTCCATGTTGTGCAAATCAACCTAAGAATGTTAGGGACATAGCGATGCTTACTTTTGATGGTCCTTGCCATCCTCCAGTTGTTTTTGCACCTGCTATTGTTTCGCCTCCTACAACAGGAATTGTAGGGCCAACAAATATAATAAATGTAACTGCTTCTGCAAATACAGTTAACTTAGGATCAACAATCACAACTGTAAATGAAAATATTGAGTTATCTGTCACTCCATTTGCTGTGGACTTTAGCAAAATTGGAAATTTACTTAAAGACGCTGCCGAAGTAGTATCGCATACACCTGGCAGTCCCTGCTCACCATCTTTTAGTGTTACTGGTGGGTTAACACTTACTACTTCTAAAAAATGTTGCCTAGGTCCGTGTTTAATTAAGGATGCTCAAAAAATTGCTGGATCTGTTGGCGTTTCTGCAGGTGTAAGCTGTAGGTTTCCTATCTATGGCATTCCTTATGTAGCATCATTAGATGCTTTATTAGAAGCGTCCATTGGTGTTACTGGCACATTAAGTCACCAAACAACTTGTGATGCCCCAAAAGTATGTGCTGAGCTAGGTGCAACAATCAGTTTCGGTTTGGGAATTGGTGCTTCTATTGCAGGCGGCATGATTACTGCCGATTTGAAAGGCGTAGTAGAAGGAGCATCGGCAAGTGTGAACTATTGCTTTATTCCGGCACCTATTACGGGTGAATGGAAAGCTAACTTAGGCAAAATAAAAGTAGTAGGTACAGTTACCACGCTTGAAGTATTTAACTATACTGTGGAATACACTTTATTTGACGGCTATGAATTTGGCCCGTTCCCTTTATAAATCTATTATAAAAATTAACTGCACCTAACCAAAAGTGTTAAACCATAGAATCGTGTCAACTCTAACAAAATATATCATAGCTGTACTTTTGCCATTGGCAGTGGTTGCCCAAGCAAAAGTACCCCCATATGAGTTCAAGCCTGTTGAGATAAAATTCTCTGCTGGATTTACAGGATTAATGAACGACCCTACCCATAAAAGTGGAAGCGAATTAGTATATAAATATAACGGTCAAATATTTGATAAGACCGATGGCCAAATACCTACAAAAGAAGATGGATTTGATGGAACAAGTAAAAGATCTACGCCATGGGAAACATTAGGCGAACTTATACATGCCTATCGTGAGAAAAACTTCGACAAAATACTTTCTTTATACACTGTTACTACCCAAGATCAACTCATCACTTTGCTTGCTGGCGAAAAGAAAGAAAAGTTTTTGAACCATGTTTCCAAAATAACCAAAGCAAAAATATTGGCTGGATTTGAATATAAAGAAGGCATATTGGTTATATACGAATCGAAAGAACTTGGAATTAGTTCTTGCTATATGATTAAGAAGAAGAAGAAATATGTGCTATCATCATTTAACGATGACGGTCCAGAGGCTTGGAATCTTTCCCTATATTTTAAATTCAAACCAGAACCTATCACAGTGCCGTTAATTCAAACTACTGTAGATAGCTTTGGATCGACCGAAACAAAAAGAATTGATTTTAAATTAAACAAAGCGAATAACTTTGTTACTGTATGTGGAGACAAATTGGGTCAAGCTGTACTTTATAATATTAAAGACAATAGTGAATACGATTTGAATCCTGAGCCAGGTATTGTTGGAATCGATTTTAACAAATCAAAATCGGCCATGCCCAAAGAATATACTTTATATATAGCTGAAACCAATTACCCATTAACAATGGTTTCTGAACCAATCTTAAAAGTTGCAAAAGGGTTTACCTTCAAGGTGTACAAAAAATAACTTGCCCAAAAGTTATTTATTTTCCTTCTGAAGTTGTATTTTGCCTTAACTTTGCGTACTTTTATGAGAAACATCAAAGTACTATTTTATCCCCTCATTTTTATTGCTTTATCCTGCGGTGGCGAAGAAAAAACTCCCCACGAAAAAAGTATTGACGAAATAAAAGCTTGGCAAATAAAGGCTGATAGCTCTATTCAGAAGAATGAGAATGTATCAGGAATTTGCGATTCGCTCATTACACATTATGAGCATTTTGTGAATGCCTATCCGCAAGACACTTTCGTACCTGAATGTTTGGAAAGAATTGCATCTTTAAATCAACGGTTGAAACAATTTGAAAAAGCTGAAATAGCTATGGAGAAATTCCAAAAAATGTTTCCTAAACATAAAAAGATTCCCTTCATCCTGTTTCAGGAAGCAATTATGTTTCAAACAGATATGCATCAACTTGGAAAAGCGAAAGATAAATTTAACGAATTAATTTTAAAATATCCAAATACTAAATGGGCAAGCGATGCTAAAATAATCATGGAATCGAATGCCAGCAGCGATATAGAGCTTTTTAATTCTATTATGAAGAACGCTGAAGATAAAAAAATAACAAAGAAATAATGGGGAGTTTGGTAGCAATTGTAGGAAGGCCTAATGTTGGTAAATCAACACTGTTCAACAGGCTTGTTGGGCAAAGAAAAGCCATCGTGGACGATGTGAGCGGCGTAACTCGCGATCGCCACTACGCAGAAGCAGAATGGCTTGATAAAGAATTTATTGTAATAGATACAGGCGGATATGTAAAACAAAGCAATGATGTATTTGAAACTTCGATAAGAGAACAGGTGAAAATTGCTATTTCAGAAGCGGATGTGCTGCTTTTTATGGTGGATATAACCTGTGGTGTCACCGACCTCGATGCAGAATTTGCAGACCTGCTTCGCCGCAGCAGCAAAAAAGTGTTGGTAGTGGCAAACAAATTGGACAATTATGAACGCCTTGCTGATGTAGCTGAATTTTATTCGTTGGGCTTTGAACACATTTTCCCTATTTCATCAATGACAGGTAGTGGAACCGGGGAACTTTTGGATGAAGTAGCCAAGCATTTAAACAATCCAGAAGAAGATTTAACCGACCTTCCCAAAATAGCTATTATAGGGCGGCCCAATGTGGGGAAATCATCCCTTACCAATGCTTTGCTAGGAGTTGAGAGAAACATTGTGACGGATATTCCAGGCACAACGCGAGACAGTATTCATACCCACTACAAAGCTTTCGGACACGAATTTTTGTTAGTAGATACAGCAGGTATTCGAAAAAAATCGGCTACCATGGACAATATAGAGTTTTACTCTGTGATGAGGAGCATAAAAGCAATTGAGGAAGCCGATGTCGTAATGTTAATGATTGATGCTACAGAAGGGTTCCAGAGCCAGGATCAGGCTTTATTTCATCTAGCAGAAAAAAACGGAAAAGGTATCGTGATTTTAGTGAACAAATGGGATTTAATGAACAAAGATACTAATTCATCTAAGGAATTTGCCAAGCATATTGAAGAGAAGATAGCACCCTTCACCGATGTACCCGTTTTATTTATATCAGCTAAGGAGAAACAGCGAATTTTGAAGGCGATTGAAATGGCTGTAGCGGTATATCAGCGTAAAAATGTATCAATACCTACGCATGCTCTTAATGAGTTCCTATTGGAAGTAGTGCAACAAACACCTCCGCCGTCTTTGAAAGGAAAATTTGTTAAGATTAAATATGTAACACAATTAAAGAGTAAACCACAGCAATTTTTGTTGTTTTGCAACCTTCCGCAGTATGTAAAAGACCCCTATAAACGGTTTATCGAGAACCGGCTTAGGGAGAAGTATAATTACACTGGAGTGCCGCTTAAAATCTATTTCAGAAAAAAATGATTTTTTTTTTTGCAAATGAAGATTCAGTTAATACCTTTGCAGCGATTTATAAATTAATTAATTAATTCAAAAAAAAACAACATGAAAAAATTATTATCAGTACTGATGGTTGCCTCTATGGTATCCTTTGTTGCTTGCAAAGGCGGCAAAAAAAATGACGACCAAGCTAAGCATGATGCAGATTCAATCGAAACTGCCCGTGTACAAGATTCAATCAAGAATGCAATGGCTACAGATACTATTGCCAAACACGAAGAAGTAAAAGACAGCTTGAAAAACGAAGTTAAGAAAGAAGACAAAAAGATTGACGAAATGAAGAAAGAGAAGTAATAAGCTTTTTTTTCAAAAAATAAAAAAGGCAGCCCAAATCGGGTTGCCTTTTTTATTTATCCGTATTTCATTGGGGCTGCATCGTTAATGAATCCTAGGTATCATGCTGAATTCACCTCATCCCCCAACTCAACCCAATTCTGTGGATGTTTCCCAATCGGGTTTTATTGCAAAACCCATAGTCTATACTTAAAGTACCTGCACGTTTCTGCAATTTCAAGCCCACACCAGCCGACGGAAGTCCGCCCTCATCTATACCAAACTCATAACCTGTTCTCAAGAATAAGAGTTTATGCCAAGCATATTCTGCCCCCAATGAAAATGTTTCATTATTATCGCTATAATGATTGAGTTGTGTGGTGCCCACTAAGCTTTGGCTATTGCCACGCCAAGCGTCCATAGCAAATCCCAAACGAAAAACCGCTGGTACCGATACACGCTGAAAGTCTGTTATATCTGACTGACCATTAAATTTAAGTACTTCCATGTGCCCATTGGGTTTCACATTGGCTCCAAAATTATTGAGGGTAACAGCAAATCTTGCGTTGCGAATATCAAGGTCGTAACGTAGTCCAAAATCGAACAATACATTATTAACGGCCACTCCTGCTAATCCTTCGTGTGCCCATTTAATATTGAGACCAAATGAGAAAAAGTTTGTGAGTATGCGGGCATAGCTGCCGGCCATCGTCCAACTGTTCATATTAAAGGTACGACCTGTGCCAAAGGGCTGAAACTCGGTGGTTTCGGTCATACTTCCATAGTCATTATAGGCTAGGCTTAACCCTAGTTTGGTATACATACCTTTATTAAACACAGCAGAAAACCAATGCTGATTAGTATTTGCAAAATAACGTGTGGTAGAGATTTGCAAATTGAATTTGCCTGTATCTCCTTTCACCAACCCCGCTGGATTCCAATATGCTGCTGATGGATCGTTGGCTATTGCTGTTACCGCCCCACCCAAAGAACCTGCCCTTGCATCGGGACACACTTTAAGAAATTGCATTCCCGAAGTACCTGAACGGCTATTGCCAAAGGTAGGTAATACTTGAGCAAACGCATCTGACAAAGCAATTGCAAAGAATAAAAAAAATAATAGGTTCTTATTTTTCAAGGGTTCAAAGTTATTGCATAATGAGCTTTTGACAAATGATATTACCGTTATCTTTTAGTTTTATTATACCGAAACTCAATAGACCTCTTTCATAATTCAAATAAGAAAAGCCAAATTATAACGGACACTTTATTTTATTGTAGTATCGCTCGCCGCGAAC
>JAWXAU010000164.1 GCA_034439655.1 Bacteroidota bacterium
CAATAAGAAATTGGGGAATAATACTTCAACAATTTTTGATTATCTTTGAATCCAGATGTCAACTCTAAAGTCGTTTACACAATTTGATTTACACTCTCTTGTATAGGGTTGTTCTAAGAAGATACACATAATTGTATCTATGCTTTGCTTATATTTTGTGAAGGATTTTCTTTTTATTTTGTGAGCAGAGAATTGCAATGAATAAAAAACCGCAATACTTTTGCAGATGAGAATTTAAAATCTTGACTATCATGTATCGTTTGTTATCTTCGATTCTAATCATTGTTGGCATATTGTTGTTTTTAGACGGATATTCTTCCGCAATAACATACTGGCCCGATCCATTCAATGGAAAATATAGCAGCCCCTTTCTTATTTTAATTGGCTTGATTCTTTTGACAGTGAGAGACCCCAACAAAGACCACAGCTAGAAGAATCCTTCTTTATACAGTGATTAAAGAAACAATATGAAATATTTTTTCAGCAACTAAAACCATAATCGAAAAACCTTCGTTTATCCTTTTAACTTTAACTTTAAATTAACATAATCAAAAAACACAATGAAACTATTTACAAAAACAATTCTAAGTGCTGCCCTTGCAATTTTTTCTTTTGCCGCATCAGCACAATTAAGTGGCCGCATGTTGGTCACTGCACGTATCGATGGCATGCAAAATGGTGTCAACACCAAAGCAAGCGGTGTAGCCACAGTAATGCTAAGCCGTGGGTTGGACACAGCCTGTATCAACATTAGTTGGAACGGACTGAGTGGGACACTAACAGGTATCCACACACACGAAGGTATGCCAGGCCAAAGCGGCAATGTGGTTAACGACCTATCTGCGTATGTATCGGGCAATCATCTATCAGCTACCTTTACAGGGGCTACACTTACCAAACAGTGGATAGCAAAACTTTTGAGCAACCAATTATATGTAAACATACATACTGCTGCAAATCCAAATGGAGAGATTCGTGGACAATTAATGGTTAGCACCGACTGGAGCTTTGTGGCACAACTTGATAATGTGCAAGCAGCAACTACTAGCAAAGCATACGGCTTGGGTGTATTTAATTTAAGTGCCGACCGCAAACGTATGTGGTACCAAATTGTAGTTCAAGATTTAACCGATACTATCACAGGAATCCATTTGCACAATGGTGCAATGGGTCAATCGGGTGGGGTAGCAGTTGATCTTGGTAACGATGTAAAAGGCAAAGTAATTGGGGGTTGGATTGCTGTAGACTCAACACTACTAAAGAACTTGATGAAAGGCGACATTTACGTAAATGTACACAATGCCTCAAATGCAGGAGGCGAAATACGCGGACAATTGATGCCTCCACGCAGAATTATGGCTTATAGCTGGATTGATGGAAAACAAGCAGGAATTACAACCAATGCCAAAGGTGTGGCAAGCATACAAATGAACCTAGCTGCCGATACCGCATGGTACGATATAGTGGTAGACGGGTTAAGCGATACCATTGCTTCCATACATTTCCATTATGGTGCTGCAGGTCAAAGTGGTGCAGTAGCTGTCGATTTAGATGGTGGAGTTATGGGGAATCATATAAAAGGAATGATTACAGGTGCTTCATTAAACCCTTTATTCATCGGAGCAATGGTTACCAACAATATTTATGTAAACATTCATACCAGCAATAATGCAGGAGGCGAAATACGTGGCCAAGTAATGAGACTTGCTCGCGAAGGCTTTACTATATGGATGGATGGTGCACAAAACAATGTGACTGGTGCCACAGGAACAGGCAGTGGCTATGTGAGCATCGATGCTATGGGGCTTAATGCAGAAGTATTGGTAGTAATGGATAATATGACCGAAGCACCAACTGCAATCCATTTTCACAAAGGTCCTAAAGGTGGATCGGGTGGCGTAATACTTGACCTCGCAGGCTGGTTAATGAAGAATGGCAAAGGTGGAACCGTTTGGGGACACTGGGAAAACAATGCTTCGAGCAATCCATTTGGGATGGCCGAAGCAATGCTTTTCTGGCACGACAGCGTATACATCAATGCACATACAACTGCAAATGCAGGAGGCGAAATTCGCGGACAAGTTCTTTGGGGTTCAGGTTGTTACAAAACTACTACCGGTATAGCCCAAGCATTTTATAATAATAATAATGCCACCAATATTAGTGTGTATCCAAATCCTGCCAATGATATATTGAATATAGCCTTGCCACAGGGAAGTAGTTATATTACTATCTATGATGCAACTGGCCGCATGGTATATAACCAAACAGCAAGTAACCAAAACCAAATAGCCACAAGCAATATGCAATCTGGTATATATTATATTAGAGCGATAAGCGGCGGCGAAAACTTTAATGCGAGCTTTATAAAAAATTAATAGCGTTTGTGTTCAATTAAGTTGAAAAGCCTGTTCCGATTTATCGGAATGGGCTTTTTTTTGAGCAAAACTTTTAAGAAAGTTCTCATTGACTAGAGGCTGTTTTTGAATATTATACCGGCACTCAATAGACCTCTTTCATAATTCAAATAAGAAAAGCCAAATTATAACGGACACTTTATTTTATTGTAGTATCGCTCGCCGCGAACTCCGATAACTA
>JAWXAU010000165.1 GCA_034439655.1 Bacteroidota bacterium
GAATGACGGTTAAAAGCGAGCGAATGATGTTATATTATTTCCTTCCATTTGAACAGATTCTTCGCTCGAAGCATCGCTCAGAATGACGGTTAAAAGCGACAGAATGATGTTATATTATTTCCTTCGGTTGAGGCAGATTCTTCGCTCGAAGCATCGCTCAGAATGACGGTTAAAAGCGAGGTAATTCGTAATTACAAGCTACTTGGTTTGTTTATCGAAATACTGTTTCACTTTATTCTTATAATATAAGTTAAAGTTGGGTGGTGTGCTGCGGAGTATTTCGGCTTCTTTGTTTTTTTGTTTTACGTATTCTTCGAAGGTTTTTTGTTGGGTGCCTTTTACTTTATCTTGTCCTTCGGTGGCTTTACGTTGGTTATCGGTTTCGCGTTCTTGTTGTGCTTTTTCACTCTCCAACATGCGAGACATAATTTCTTGCTGGCGTTTTAATGTTTCAGGTGTGATACGTTTATTATATAAATCTTTTTCGTTTTGATCCATCAACTTTTGTATCTGCTCCAATTGTTGCTTCAATTGTGTAGCTCCTTCTTTGCCCATCTGCTGGCTCATTTGTCGCATACGTTGCCTGATGGCAGACTGCATGGCGGCTGCTTGTGCAAACTCTTTAGTCATGCCTGGCTGTCCGCTTTCTCCTGGTTTTCCTTGGCCAGGTTTTTGACCTTTTTTCATTTCTTCAATTTTTTTGCTCAATTGGTCTTGCAGTTCTTTCATACTACCAATACCATCTTTTTTGCCCTCGCCAGGCTTCTTCTTTTTACCAGGTTTCTTACAACTTTTACTTCCCGGTTTGCTCGAGCTACTTTCATTCATTTGGTCTTGCATCTGCTTTAATACTTCGCTCAACATCACGGCCAAATTATTTACATGCGTCATTACATATTGTTGTTTCGCACGAGCCATATATATATTTCTGTCGGCCATTAATGCAATAGTATTATCCATGTTTGCATTAATTTGTCCGATCTCTTTATTAATGATTTTACTTATTTGTTGTACACGCTTACTCAACGCAAGCAAACTATCTTCTATAATACTTGCATCGCCTTTTAATTTCTTTTGTTTCTGCCCTATTTTCACAAACTGCGGATTATATCCATTCACGCCCTTAAGCTCTTCCATCAAGGCTTCTTGGTCGAAACTCAGTTGTAATAAATTCTCCAATATCTGACGAAGATTATCATAGTCCTCGCTTTCTTGCTCAATGTCTTTGTCCTGCATTTTTTTCTCCAACTTCTCTTTCATCTGCTTCATTTTATCGGCAGCTTCTTTCTGTTTTTTGGCAGCTTTCTCTTTTTGCTTTTTGCTAAGTTCACTTTCACTATCTTTCTGTTTTTCTTCTATATCTTTTTGTTCTTCTTTGGTGTCCTGCAATTCATCAGGTTTTTCCAATTCTGCATTTTTCTCTTCTATATCTTTTAAATCTTTTTCTACGTCTTTAAATTCTTTATTCAGTTCTTCTTGTTTCTTTTGTATATCTTCGGGCTTGCTATCTTTTTGCTTAGTTTCTTCAGCTAATTTTTCCTGCTTTTTACTCAATTCATCTAGCTTGTCAACTGTTTGTTGCATCTTTTGTTCGAGCTCTAATTTTTTGAACATTTCTAGCATACGATCGAGTTCTTTTTGCACCTCTTTATCTTGCACCTGCATCTCGTTCAACTTCTCTTTCATTATCTCCTTATCGTTCTGTTTCAGCAAGTCTTCAAACTGTTTCATCAACTCTTTCATCTCCTCATTCAGCACATCTTTCATCATCTTTTGCAACTCTTCCTGCTTCTGCATCATCTCAGGATTTTGTTGGTTCAACTCCTGCTTCATTTCCATATTCTGCTGATTCTCTTGTTGCACTTGCTCCAATTGTTTTTGCAAATCTTTTTGGCGTTTTAATAACTCTTCTATTTGTTTCTTATCTTGCCAATCGAGGTTCTTTTTCTCTGCTAATTTCTCTTGCAATTTTTTCAAATCTTTTTGCAATTTGCCTGCTTCTTTCAATGCTTGGGTCAATTCTTTTTTCACTTCTTTATTGCCCGCTTCAGTTAGTTCTTTTAATTCTTCTAATGTTGGTGCTTTCAAAGTCATGGCTCGTGAACGGGCGGCCTTACTGCCATTCACGCCATCATTGTCCCATACTTCAAAATAATATTCTATCTCATCACCTGGATTTATTGTGATCTCACTAAAGTTAAAATAGTGATAAAATGCTTGCTGGGTCTTAGTTGAATTTATAGTAATAGGCAAACTTACAGTAGGTTTTTTGAGCAAACTTTCATCCGTAGTTTTTATATATTTATAATTAAAAGTAAGTCGGTTCAATCCATAATCATCGGCGATATCGCCACCAAAATAACTCACTTTTGTACTAAAGCTATCTTTCTTTTCTTCCACGTCTACCGTAGGATACGCATCGGGCACTACACTAATACCATAACTCATACTGTCACTATTTTTCACATGACTATTTGCAGGAATTAAACTATAAGTTGTGCTTTGCGTGAATCGTTTTGTAAATATATAATTGTCATCACTACGTTGGCTATTGATATGTGTATTGTCGCCAAACTTCAATTCCATTTGTTCCACATGACTCGTCACAAATTTCCAACTTACTTCACTTCCTGCGGGTATGGTAAAGTCGCCGGTATTTTGCAATACTTCTGGACTTTTATTTAGATATGTAGGATAATTTATTTGTATTTCAAAATTCAAAACAACAGGCAAGGGCACTACTTCAAAATGATATCCATTGGATCCAAAATCGGAAGCAGTGAAACGAAAATCAAATGACTTTTGTAAATTTTTTAAAGTATAATGAAATTTGTTGTTCCCGTTTTTTTCCATACGGTAAGGCTTTCCGCCAAGTTCTATATATACTTCATCGGGCAATTCTGCTCCTTGTGTTTTTAACTCCAATTCATAATCATTATTTTGAAATGCTTCTAATTTTTTGGAAGATATAATAAAATCAAATGGAGCTTTTTTCTCAAAATGGGTATCATGTTCTAAAATACGTTTACTGCCCTCCGTTACAATTTGTGGTGAAACTACTAATACCGTAATTAATATAATAAATGGAATGGCAGCATACTTTATATATTTATAATTGCTTTTAAAATTAACAGCACGGGTAAACGGAATAGGACTTAGCTCCCTTATTTTTTGGTCGATACTCGCCATCAACAAACTACCTTCACTTTCGTGTGGATGATTTTGCTGAAGTTGCAATGCATTAAGCAATTTATCTTTCACCTCTCCAAAATGGTTTCCTATAATATTAGATGCTTGTTCGTAGTTTATATGTTGCCCTATCTTAAAAAGTTTGAGCAAAGGCACCACTATATAATAACCTGTAACGCCCAAAGACAAGAGTACCCAAAAGTAAAACATAAATGAGCGAGCGGTGGTATTGAAATGCCCGAAATGCTCGAGAAATACCGCACTGAGCCATGATGCCAACAAAATGGTAAACACCAAAATGAAGCCTTTTATGAGGCGATTCTTATAATACTTGCGTATAAATTCGTCGAGTTTGGTGAGTAGAGATTGGTATGCCGTCATTGTTCAGATATGGAATTACAAAGTTAACGTAGATGTTAGCATTTTGTTGCAAGTAAATGAAAAAAATGCACGTTGAACTGATTTCACATCTACAACGCACAAACAGCCGTAATCCGCTGCTGAATCCACCTCTCACTTCTACCTAATTTTTGCCAATTTTCTCTTGCACGCTCAATACTTTGTTCAGGGTTGGCAATTTCCTGCATTCTTTCATAGCCCAACTTTGCTAGCCATTGTTTAAAGGGTTCAACTTTGGGCGATGGAATTGATTGGATAATGCGAAGCAGGGTTTCGGTATCTGCTATCAGTATTATACATTTTGCCATCTAATGCTTCCATTTTCAGTTGTCCGAAAAAATCGGACAACTCAGGCCCTTCCTTTAATAACTTAACTTTGAGATCACTCCAATATTTTTCAGGTCTGCCATTTTCAGCTAGTATTTCAATGATATCTATGATGCTGAAATACCACTTCTATTCTTCTTCATTATGGGCGGAACGAACCTTTTAACTCTCAAATAATTTTACATTGCTCATATATATAATAGTCAATTAATATAATAAAGAGAAAAGGGACTAACTAAAGATTTAATTTTGCAACTATATTTCTGCACATGGCTTGTTTAAAAACTGTTGGTGAAAAACCTAGATTTGCCCAAAGCAGATTTGACAACTCTCCTTTCGCACAGGGTAGGGCAGAGTTGTCAAATATACTGCCCACCAGCCCAACCAATTAATAAAAAATATTGTCTGCCAAACAACCGATATTTGTTGATTAGATAAATTATTGGGATAATCAAAAAAACTCAGGCAACCATTTTTTGAGTGCTTGTCTATTTAAATAGGTAAACGAGATGAAACAGCTAACCGATGAACAACTTGCTGAAGGCTGCTTGCGTGGTGAGAACGGTTGCGAGCATGAGCTGTTCAAGCGTTGGTACGGAAAGCTGGGAGGAATCTGCCGCCGATTTGCCAATAGCGACGATGAGGTAAAGGACTTACTGCAGGAAAGTTTTATTAAGATCTTTGAAAAGTTAGAAATGTTTAGGGGCGAGAGTTCCTTGGCTACATGGATGAAACGTGTTACCATGAACCATTGCATCAATTATTATAAAAAAGCACTTCGAAAAGAATTTGAATCGCAGATTGATGATAATATGATGGAGGAAATACCCGACGAAGAATATATTTTCATGGAAAGTATTTCTGCAGAAAAAGTACTTGATTGTATCAGAAAACTACCACAAGGTTATAGAGTAGTACTCACTTTATATGCGGTAGAAAATAAAACCCACAATGAAATAGCTGAATTGCTTGGCATAACAACTGGCACTTCAAAATCGCAACTAAACAAAGCACGAAAAACGCTTAGAAAACTTATAGAACCTTATTCATTACAAATACCTCAACAAAAAGAAAAAATATATCATGGAAAATGATTTCGACAATACAGACAATTGGCTGAAACGCAAACTACAGGACACTGATCCTGTATGGAGCGAAGATGCCTGGAACGATCTTGAGAATCGCCGTAACAAAAAACGTCGTGGCATTTTTTGGATTTATTTTGTTTGCACCGCTCTTATATTAAGTATTGGTACAACTATACTATATAATCAATTTTATTATAGTACTGCCACTCTTTCTCAAGTAAAAAATAATACGCAAGAAGTTAAGCAAATACCAAAAACCGCTGCAACAATTCCGAACAATCATCCTAAAACAGGCAAAAGCACTAACCCATCTCCATTAGTTTTTAATAATTCAAAAGCTACAACAAATTATTCACCTAAATCACTATATAATTCTCTGGTAAAACCTATTTATACAAAGGCGGATATAACACCTAAAAATACACTTACAATGGGGGAAACATTGTTTGCTAGTAATGATGACAGGAAGGGTGGTACTGAACCACCTACTAATATTACTAATATAGAACCTGAAAATAAAATAAGTTCGGTGCCTAGGATAGATCCAACACCAGAAGACCAACCCAAAATGCAAATTCCTGTTGCCTACCCAAACCTTGATACGCCACGACTTGCTCACAAAACGCCTAAATCAAACAATAAAAAAGGTAGCGGCAAAACTTATAAAAAGAAAACCTATATCGCTCTAGAATATAACCCATCGCAAATAATATTCTCTAGTGATATTTCTGTTGCAACTACAAATTATATAAGTACTTTTATATCAAAAAAACCTGAGATGATATATAACAATTTTGGTATTATTATGGGTAGAAATATCAATAAAAATCTATCGGTGCAAACTGGCATAAATATATATAAATATACTGGCAATCTTAACTATATAGAACAAACAGAAAACACACAACTGGTTGCTCAGCCTTATTCTTCATTTAGAATGGATACTGTAATGCGTAGAATAAATTTGCATACAGATACTGTTTATACTACTGTTACCAAGGTACAAAACGAAAACCGCCAAACGAAAGTCCAGCTTCAATATATTTCAATTCCTTTAAACGTTTTATATCAGTTCGGTTACAAATCTGCCCAAATTGGAATTGGCGGAGGAATTGTGGTACATCACCTTCAGCAAGTCTCTGCAGGAACTGATTATAATGATGCCATAAAAATATCTCCTTGGAAAATGAATGCCAATATGCAGTTTGAGGCAGGATGGAAATTATATAAATCGGTGTTAATATATACTGGATATAATATTGGTTACGGCGTTTCAAATAAAAACAATTATATACAACATGGCTTAAGAACCGGACTCAAAATATTATTTTAAATGAAAAAATATTATTAAAATACTCAAATGAAAAAATTACATTTACTTAAATTCCTATGCATAGCCTTGGTTTTGTTATTGGGCAACAACATGGCGAAGGCACAGTGCCACGCAGCATATTTTTACAAAATATACAATTCAGATTCTGTAGTTTTCTATGACAGTTCAACCACAAGTGCAGGGAAAATTGCTTACTTTGGTTGGGATTTTGGTGATGGTTATAAATCGAATAGCCAAAACCCTGTGCACGTTTATTCCAAACCTGGAACTTATTATGTATGTCATAACATATATACTTCTGCTGCATGCAAAGACACTATATGCGACAGTGTACACATAAGTGTAAAAGCACCTGCCTGCAATGGTGCATATTCATATAATGCCAATTCGGCAAATGCGGATAGTTTGTTTTTCTACCCAAAAGATACGAGCAAAACTTATAAAACTTATAAATGGAGTTTTGGCGATGGCAAATATGCTACTGCTAAAAACCCATGGCATTATTTTGCCAAACCTGGGAAATACTATGTATGCCTGAAAGTAACTGATTCTAATTCAACAGGAAAATGTGATGACATTAAATGCGATAGTGTACAAATTGGCTCTTCCGGTTCAGCACCAATTTGCGATGCTACCGTGGGCTATTATCATAGTCAAACAAATGCAGATAGTTTGCATTTTTATCCAAAAAGCACTAAAGTTTATAAAACCTATTTATGGAGTTTTGGTGACGGTAAATATTCTACTGACCAGTACCCATGGCATTATTATACTAAGCCAGGAAAATATTATGTATGTTTGAAAATAACAGATTCTACTGCCAACGGAAAATGTTCTGCTGCCAAATGCGATAGCGTTCAAATTGGCTCTACAAATACCACCCCTACTTGCGATGCTTCATTTACTAGTTATGCCAGTCAAGCAAATCCTGACAGTTTGCACTTCTATACTAAAGCTACCAAAACATATAAAACATATTCTTGGAATTTCGGCGACGGCACTTATTCTGGTGATAAATACCCACTGCATTATTATACCAAACCTGGTAAATATTATGTGTGCTTAAAAGTAACCGATTCAAATTCAGCAGGGAAATGTTATGATATTAAATGTGATAGTGTAGAAGTACGTTCAAACACTGCTGCACCTACCTGCAATGCTTTATTTGGAAGTTACACCAGTCAAACAAATATTGACAGTTTGCACTTCTATAATAAAAGTACCAAAACATACAAAACCTATTCTTGGAGTTTCGGTGACGGAAATTATTCTACCGATAAATATCCTTTGCATTATTATGCCAAGCATGGCAAATATTATGTGTGCCTGAAAGTAACTGATTCTACTTCTACTGGAAAATGTTATGATATTAAATGCGATAGTGTAGAAGTAGGTGGTAAATCTAAATTTCACCTCTCAGGCTTGGTAAGCTTGGGCAAAGGTACTACCTTGGCATCTGGCGACTATGGGCGTGTGTGGGCTATCAAATACGATTCCGCCGCAGGCACGCTTACCGCTGTTGACTCAACGAATACAGATAGCACCCATCATTATTTATTTATATTACCTGTTGGCGATTATATAGTAAAAGCTGCATTAAATTTTGGCTCTACCAATTACAAACATTATCTACCCACGTATCATGAAAATAAATTGCACTGGGATTCTGCAAGGGTAGTGCATCTTAATGCTCACAAAACAACAGTGAATATATATATGGTATCGGGCAAAAACCATGGAGGGCCTGGTTTTATTGGTGGATATGTAAGTCAGGGTGCTAACAAAACCGAAGCCGTGGGAGACCCCGTTGCTGATGTTGAAATAATATTATATAATGATTTGATGGAGCCCCTTGACTATACTTATTCAAAAGCTGATGGCAACTATGCTTTCAACAATTTACCTTATGGAACCTATTATATACACCCAGAAGTGGTTGGCAAAGAAACTTATCAATTGCAGGTTACTTTAGATGCTTCGAAAGAAGCCAGAAAAGATGTGAACATTACAGTTAATTCACTATATGTAATAGTTGAAACTGGAATAGATATCATAACAACAACAGAGAATATAATTGGAAATGTATATCCCAATCCTGCATACAATGTATTAAATATATTGATGAATGCGGAACTGAATATTACCGGCAAAATATCTATTGTAGATATACAGGGCAAAACATTGCTTGAACAAAACATCAATAACAAGAACAATATAGTATTAGATATCGCACAGTTCCCACAAGGAATTTACAATATAATGGTACAGACCAAAAACGGGGAAATATTCTCACGTAGGTTTGTGAAACAGTAAATTACTTGTTGGAATAGATTGAAGAACGTCATCCTGAAAAGGGTGGCGTTTTTATTTTGTTATACTTGACAATTCTCTGTATGCACAAACTTGGCAGAGTTGTTAAATCTGTATTTGGTATGATACCGAAACTCAATATATAATAGTCCAAAAAAAGGGGGACTAATCCCGAATGCTTTCGGGATGTAGTTCGGCATTACCATTCTAAAAACTAAATCCGCTACAGGCGGAGAACTATTATAGTTTAAGAATTGGTATAACGCGATAACCAACTGCAAAATTGCTTTTAATTTATAGAATACAGTCTTATAAGTTTTACCATCTTTAGCAGTTGTTTACAAAATGGAAATAACTTAACTTTCAACTAATTAACCCGTTGTGAAAATATTTTTCAAATGCTTACTTACTGCAGGAACTGCCACACCAAGCAAAGCCGCCATAGCTTTTTGCGTAAGCCAAAAAGTTTCACCCTCCTAGTGTACTTCTACTTTTATATTACCGTGCGGAGTAGCATAAAAATAAGCTGGTTATTCTCCATTGTATTATTTCCAAGTACTATAAATTATCATCTTATTTATTTCTTTGCATACCGCTTTTTTCCACCAACCAAACCAAAGCACCAACTCCTAAAGTTGCAAGTCCATATAATGATTCAGTGGGTTTATCATGTGCGATGAACCACAAACTCCATC
>JAWXAU010000166.1 GCA_034439655.1 Bacteroidota bacterium
AATAATTATGAGTATCTCAAATCAAATCAACAACGACATCAAACAAGCTATGCTGGGCCGCCAGGAGGCACGCCTACGTGGCTTAAGAGCCATTAAAGCAGCCCTGCTTTTAGCCGCCACCGAAAAAGGTGCAGCCGAGGAGGTTAGCGACGAAAAGGCAATACAGATTTTGCAAAAACTGGTGAAACAACGTAAAGATAGTTTGGAAATTTATAACCAGAACAATAGACCCGAATTAGCAATAAAAGAGCAAGAAGAAATTGAAGTTATTGGCAGCTATCTGCCTGCACAAATGGATGAAACAGAATTACGAAGTGTATTAGAAAAAATAATTGCCGAGGTGGGGGCAACAACTATTGCCGATACGGGAAAAATAATGCCTGTAGCTATGAAACAATTAGCTGGTAGGGCCGATGGTAAAACTATCGGAGCTATGATAAAACAAATCTTAGGCTAGTTTGCTCATGCAAAGGCTTTCGTAAACTTCTTCGTACAGGGGCAATATATTTCCCAATTCAAATTTCTTGGCTTGAAGAAATGCTTGGTGTTTAAATTTGGTAAGGGTCTCAGGGTTCGATAATATCTCCAACGATCTTTTTATCATAGAATCCACATCGCCCACGGCACAGGTATAACCACTAAAACCGTCAAGGTTCATTTCACTAATCCCTCCTGCATTGCTCGATACTACCGGAACCTCGCAAGCCATAGCCTCCAAGGCTGCTAAGCCAAAACTCTCGTGCTCTGAAGGCAGTAAAAACAAGTCGCTAACTGACATTATTTCATCTATTGCTTCTTGCTTTCCTAAAAAAGTAGTGCTATCGTGTACCCCCAGCTCTCGGGTTAACTGCTCAATATTTGCACGCTCAGGTCCATCACCAATAAGCAATAGTTTTGCAGAAACCTCTTTGAGTATTCCCGCAAAAACCTTCACCACATCGTCGACCCTTTTCACTTTTCTAAAATTTGACGTGTGAACTATTAAATGCTCTCCATTGGGAGCTATAAGTTTTTTAAAGTGTTCGACCTTTTGCTTGCTGAATTTGCTAAAATCTATAAAGTTTGGAATTACTTTAATCTCCTTTTGCTCTACATGAAAGTGTTTATAGGTGTCAATCCTAAGGCTCTCGGAAACAGCAGTCACCACATCACTTTGTTTTATTGAATAACTTACAACGGGCTCATAAAGTGGGTCTTTGCCCACCAAGGTTATATCGGTGCCGTGCAAAGTGGTTACAACGGGAATATATATGCCTTCTGCTGCCAAAATGTGCTTGGCAAAAATAGCTGCCGAAGCATGAGGTATCGCATAGTGAACATGCAAAACATCCAATTTTTCATTCTTCACTATATTAACCATTTGGCTGGCCAGTGAAGTTTCATAAGGAGGATAATCGAATAAAGGGTATGTGCTCACGTTCACCTCGTGGTAAAACAAGTTATTGTTGAACATGTCAATACGTGCAGGTAAATTATACGAGATAAAATGTATTTGATGGCCTCGTGCTGCTAATGCTTTGCCTAGTTCCGTTGCAACTACCCCACTTCCTCCATAAGTAGGGAAACATACTATTCCTATTTTCATATATACATAACAATAATTAGCGTGCTTTTTGTTTTGACGAAGATAAATTTACCAGACAAATGTAAGGCTATTATTCCCGCTATTCAGAATTTACCTGAAAAACTTAATATTTCAAAATATAGCTCCTGCTTCTCGCCCTTGCGTGTTTTAATTGTTATAATATCATAGAGTTGTTCGTTGTAGGTCATCAGCTTATGCGAGACAAAAGTATATCCCGGGTATTTTTCACTTAACCATTTATATTCTGTTTGAACTCCTTTAGTTTCTGTTTTTTCATTTATAACAATAGCTTTTTCATAACTTGACCCATCGGCAGGCTCTGCATAAGTAGTTGGGTTCGCCTTGATTATTTTTTGTGGTTCTGAGCAGGAAATAAAGCAAAAATTCGTGCAAACCATAAATAATACCGAAACTCAATATATAATAGTCCAAAAGAAAGGGACTAATCCCGAATGCTTTTGCGATGTAGTTCGGCATTACCATTCTACAAACCAAATCCGCCACAGGCGGAGAACTATTTTAGGTTAAGAATTGGTGTAAAATGATGACTAGTTTTATCATATTCCCTTTTGTTTTTTTGTAATACAAATATAACCCAAAAACCGATATTCAAGTGCGTTCACTGCAGCGAATCATCATAAAATATTCTTATTGCCATACATAGTAAAATAAATGGTGCTTTGCTTATTACTTTTGCAAACGATTGAAACACATAAAAAATTATATTTCCTTGGTTTTGTTCACCGTGGTGGGCTTAATTTTATTCGTAGCTTCTGCTTTTGAAAATGACCGTGTGTTTGAAAAAAACGTGTATATCGCAGATGGCTCTTGGGCTAAAACGCTTAAAATTCCTTTTGAGTTTGAGGTTTCAGACACCACTGGGGTTTATGATTTCCACACGAATATAAGAATTTCCGCAACTTATCCCTATAGCAATATTTTTTTATTGGTATATGCATATAATCCCGACGGCAGACTCACAAAAGAGCTAGTGGAATTCAAGCTGGCCGAGGACAATGGCAAATGGCTAGGTCATGGTTTGGGCGATGTTTATGATTACAGAATGATTGACGATAAGTTTAAGGAAGTAGAGTTAAAAAAGGCAGGGAAGTATCGTTTCGAGTTTCGCCAAATGATGCGGACCGAAAACCTACATGGCGTTAAAGGAATTGGATTGAGAGTAACTCACAAAACCTTATAGTTCTTTTTTAATCTAATGTAAAGGCTATATACTTTATAGTTTCTCCTTTGGCAGTAAACATTTGCTCGTAGTATGTTTTAATTGCCAATACATCATTATATAGTTCTGAATTATAAATATCTGCATGGTGGTTTAGCAACTTTAGTTTTTGTTGCTCTATAATCTCAAGCGTGTACTCGTATAATAAAGTGCTGTCTGTTTTTAAATGTATTATTCCACCCGGTTTCAATATTTCTCGGTAACGCGGAATGAACATAGGCCCAGTCAATCTTTTGCGGGCTTTGTCAATTTGTGGGTCGGGGTGTATGATCCATATTTCATCAACCTCCTTTGGACCAAACCACTCGGTCAAGAAATCGATTTGTGTACGAATGAATGCGGTATTCGTTAGCTGTTCTTCTTGGGTCTTCTTAGCACCCACCCACATTCTATTTCCTTTTTTATCTATTGCTACAAAGTTTTTATAAGGGAACAACCGTGCCATGCCCACAGTATACTCAGCCTTGCCTGCAGCAAGTTCCAATACAATTGGGTTGTTATTGCTAAAGACTTTTGCTTGCCAGTTGTTTTTTAATCCTTCACTTTTCTCATAAGTGTTTGTGAAAGTTGAAAATTCTGCGAATCGTGCTAGTTTTTTATTGCGGCTCAAGTGATACCAAAATTAATTATTGACTGCAAAAATAGAGTTCTTTTCAAAAATACCCTTCTGCGGGTATTTGGTTTTATATGGTTTTTAAAGTTTCTTTGCAGCACTCATTTAAAAAACATGACCATGAAAAAAGTATTTTTGCCTTTTCTATTATTGACTTGCTTAGTATTTGCGGCAAGCTCCCAAACTATTACTTATAAAGTTAAATCGGACAACGCTGACCCCAAGCCAGCCTCACTTTCATTAGAACCCTTTTATATGGACTATTGGACGGGCGACCTCAGCATGGGTTATTCAGTAAGGGCTGATGTAACTTTGCTCAACCGCTTTCAGATAAAAGCAGATTTTAGAAGATCCTATCTTGATATATTTTTAAATGATAAATTAGATGGTCGCAAAAGAACATGGACAGAAATAGGTGGTGCCCTATTGTTTGTAAACCGCACAAAAGATGCAAATATTAGAGTGGTATTAAGTTCTTCTACTTCCTATTCGGGTAGCTACAAAACTACTTATACTAAATCTATTTCGGTGCCCGGCACCGTTCGCAAGCAAATTGGATTAAGAGCAGGCCTGCTCAACATTTCAAGTCCCTTTAGTGCATCGAGAAACACTTCAAATGCTAGCGGCGAAACGCCATTGTATTATACTATGAAAGGCGATACGACAAGGAAGTCGGTAAATGTGGCACAAATGAACCTAATAGGGACCATTCATGCAGGTCTTGATTTTAATAAAATATACGATTTGATTATTTATGCCGATGGTTATGGTAGACGCAGAGCAGCAATGTATAGTAATTTTTACATAGACGGTATTTTTGCACCCGTTATCGGATTGAAAACTGTAGATTCTGCTTTGTCTAACAATCCAAACTATGATGGTCTTCATTCGGACACATACAAACGCTTTGGATGGCGTGCGGGGTGGATAATACGCTATCCGCGAAGTGTATTTTTGGCTTATAAAATGGAGTTTGGAGGTATGCCCGGAATAAAAACAGGGAAATGGTCAAATGGTTATTTTGTAATGACAATGGGAATAAATATTCCGATGAGTATTAAGGCTTTGGAGAAGAAAAAATAACTATCCTCTCTTATTCATCTCATCTCTAATGAGGGCTGCTCTCTGATAGTCCTCAATTTTTATCGCCTCGTCCAATAAAATATTAAGTTCCTCGTGGCTAAGGGTAGAAAATTCGTCTAGCTCAAACCCAGTTACAGGTGCTTTTTCTTCCTCTAATTCTTCATCCGTTGGGTCTTCGCTTCCATCTTCTATTTTTTCTTCAATATTAATCTCATGTCCTGCTGCTAACATAATTTCGTCAGTAGTGTATACTGGGCATTTGAATCGAACAGCCAAAGCAATAGCATCGCTCGTGCGTGCATCAATATCGTGGGTTTCGCCGTTTTTCACGCAAACCAGTTTGGCATAAAAAACACCTTCTTGTAGTTTGTGTATGATAACTTCTTGCAGTTCTATATCAAACAAATGCGAGAGGCTCACAAACAAGTCGTGGGTCATGGGCCTAAAGGGAACTATTTTTTCAATTTCTATAGCGATGCTTTGGGCTTCGAAACTACCAATAATAATAGCAAGTTTTCGCCTTCCATTCTTTTCTCCCAATATAAGAGTGTAAGAACCTTGTGTTTGCCCCGATGTAAGGCCTATTACGCTAAGTTGTACTTTGTTCAATTTTTAAAATTTTTATTTTTTTAGGACCTCTTACACACAAACATGCTGCAATGATAAATCAATTTGACGATGATTTGAACTTTTTTGCAGCAGCAATTATCTGGGGCATTACTTCAAATATATCGCCTACTATTCCATAGTCAGCAGCTTTAAAAAAGGGTGCCTCAGGGTCTTTATTTATTACCACTATTACCTTGGAAGAGCTAACCCCCGCAAGGTGTTGAATAGCTCCACTAATGCCTGCTGCTATGTACAAATTGGGTTTAATAGTTATTCCCGTTTGCCCTACATGTTCTTCGTGCGACCTCCAATGCATATCACTCACAGGCTTGCTGCAGGCGGTAGCCCCTCCTAATACTTGTGCTAGTTCTTCTATCATCCCCCAGTTTTCGGGTCCCTTCCACCCACGTCCACCGCTTACCACTATCTCGGCTTCAGTTAAGGGAATTTTTCCCGTCACTCTTTTTAATTCCAATATTTCACAAGCCGGCTTCTCATCACTTTGAATATTTTCTATAATGGCTTCCACTTGGGTTTCATTTAGTTGATAAGAGTTTGGGGTGAACGCTATGATTTTTATTTCAGTTTTTATCATTATATCAGCCAAGCCTTTGCCGCTAAAAACTGGCTTACGAACTATAAAACTTGATCCTTCTATCTTAGGCAAACTTACCACACCAGATACAATCCCCGCCTTCAATTTCACAGCAACTCTGGGAGCTATATTCTTTCCGCAGTATGTGTTTGAAAAAACGATAGCCTTTGCTTGTTCTTGTGGTGCTGCACTTGCTATTATGGCAGCGTAGGCCGCTCCATCAAAACTATTATATACAGCTTGCGAAGCGTGAAGCACTTTGTTGGCCCCATATTTTCCAAGCTCTGTTAGTTTTTGATTGTCTATTTCTCCTATCACAACTGCTGTAACCGATGTGGTTCCTGTTATAGCCTTAGCGTATGAAAGGGCTTCATAGGTCGATTTTTTAAACGCTCCGTCTATATGCTCGGCAAATACTAATACGTTCATGTTATAATATATAATAATTAAATTACTTTGGCTTCGGTATGCAATAAGGCTATCAATTGTCCTGCATCGGCAGGATCAATCATTTTACAAATGCTCTTTGCTGGGGGCATTTCGTATTCCGAAACTTTTGTGTGTATTTGGTTTTGGATGGGTTCTAATACTTGTAATGGTTTTGTGCGGGCGGCCATAATCCCTCTCATGTTTGGGATACGAGGTTCGGTAAGTTCTTTTTGTGCCGAAACCACACAGGGCAATGCACAGCGTACTTTCTCTTTGCCTCCATCTATGTCTCTTTCGCAAGTTGCTTTGCCGTCCTCAATATCTATTTTTGTAACCACATTAATACCAGGCCATTCCAACATTTCTGCCAGCAGGCCGCACATCTGTCCTCCATTGTAATCGATGGACTCACGACCCGTTATCACCAAATCATAATCGCCATTTTTAACCACCTCTGCAATCTGTTCGGCCACATAATAAGCATCAACAGGCATTGCGTTTATTCTAATAGCATCCGTTGCACCTATGGCCAATGCTTTTCGGATGTTTGTTTCTGTTTCTGCCAATCCCACATTAACCACAGTTACGGTGCCTCCTTGTGCTTCAGTAAGTTCCAATGCACGGGTTAGTGCTAATTCATCATAAGGATTTATTATATATTGTACCCCTGCATTGTTAAATTGGGTATTACCCTCGGTAAATGTTACCTTGGTGGTGGTGTCAGGTACATTGCTGATGCAGACTAATATTTTCATTGGTAGGGAAAAAATAAAAAGAGCTTGATTTGAATGGGTTGAAGCCGCAAAGTTAAGCGTGATGAGCCGCCAAAAAAAATTAGATTGGAGAGATTAGTTATAACAATATACTTTAAGTGGCTTCAACATACTAAATTCTGTTTTTTTTGTTTCCAAACTGATTTAAAAAGCATATTCGACCGTCTCTGCACCCTTTTTTGATTAGTCGAAAAAACTTAATTTCACCAAATCATAATTATGTTGCAACTTGCGGCTTTAATTATGACAAAACCACTCAAAGAATTTATAAAATCCTGTACAGAAGGTATTCAAAGTTTCGGCAACAAGCCGTTTAATTCCAAACAACTTGCCTCTAAGTTGTTCGTGGGCAACAAAACCGATATGCATACGGTGCAGTTAGTGCTCGACCAACTAAAGCATGAAGGCGAAATAGAAGAAATATCTGTGGGCCGCTACCTGCAAAAATATATTCCCCTGCAAAAGGAAGGAATCCTTGACCTAAACCAAAAAGCAAATGGTTACGTGATTTGCGACGACGGAACACCCGACGTATTCGTAAGCCGCGACATGCTCAACACCGCTCTCGACCGCGACCGTGTAAACGTTCAACTTGAGCGGGGGCTACAAAATGGAAAACCCTTTGGTCGCGTAATCGAAATCCTCAACCGTAAAAAAACTGATTGGGTGGGTATTATACATATCAAAGGAAATTATGCCACACTTGATCCTGACGACCGTAAAATGTATACACCAATCCATATCCCGCTCAAAGATGCCTTGCAAGCAAAAGATGGAGACAAGGTGCTTGTAAAAATGATAGCTTGGGACAATCCAAAATTAGAACCCACAGGCAAAGTAGTTGAACTACTGGGCAAGCCTGGAAATAATGATACCGAGATGCACGCCATTGTTGCTGAATTTGGCTTCGCAACAAAATTCCCCAAAGAAGTAGAAGAAGAGGCGGATAAAATTCCAACAACTATTAGCAAAGAAGAGGTGGCCAAACGTAGAGACTTTAGAGGCGTTACCACCTTCACCATCGACCCCGCTGATGCCAAAGATTTTGACGATGCCATATCATACGAAGATTTGGGTAACGACAAATACCGAATAGGTGTTCACATAGCCGACGTTTCTCATTATGTGGTGCCCGGAACTTTGCTCGACAAAGAAGCATATAAACGTGCAACCTCGGTTTATTTGGTTGATAGAACAATTCCGATGTTGCCAGAAAAACTTTCTAATGCTCTTTGCTCATTACGACCCGATGAAGATAAATTGTGCTTTTCGGCAGTGTTTGAAATGGATATAAATGGCAAAGTTTATAATACTTGGATTGGCAAAACTGTTATTCGTTCTATCAAAAGATTTGCCTATGAAGACGCACAAGACGTTTTGGAGAATAAACAAGGTCCTTATGCAAAAGAGCTGCTCACGCTCAATAAAATCGCACATGCACTCCGTGCCCAAAAATTTAAAAACGGAGCTATTTCTTTTGAAACCGCCGAGGTTAAATTTAAACTAGACGAAAAAGGGAAGCCACTTTCTGTTTATATAAAAGAACGGAAAGATGCCCATAAACTTATCGAAGATTTTATGCTTTTGGCCAATAGAAGTGTGGCTGAATTTGCTGGAAAGGGCAAAGATGGTAAACCCATTAAACGTACTTTTGTATACCGTGTTCACGACAAGCCAAACATGGATAAACTCGCGGCTTTCGAAAAACTTGCCCGCAGATTCGGGCATCGTATCGAAGTGAAAAATATTGCTAAGCTGTCGCATAGTCTTAATAGTTTGCTCGAAAATATAGAAGGCAAACCCGAACAAAATATATTACAAGGCATGGCAATACGAACCATGGCAAAAGCATTATATACCACTAAAGAAACATCACACTACGGTTTGGCTTTCGATTATTATACGCACTTCACTTCTCCCATCCGCCGCTACCCTGATGTAATGGTGCATAGAATGGTAGAACACTACTTGGAAGGAGGAAAAAATAACGATGCTTTAAAGTATGAAGAATATTGCAAGCACAGTAGCCAACAAGAAGTTCAAGCAACAGAGGCCGAGCGTGCAAGCACCAAGTATAAACAGGTGGAACTGATGCAAAACTATGTAGGCCGTGAGTTCGACGGAATGATATCGGGCGTAACAGAATGGGGTGTATTTGTAGAAGTAGTGGAAAACAAATGCGAAGGAATGATACGCAGCAACTCCCTCTCTGGCGGGCCTTTCAATTTCGATGAAAGTACAATGACGCTCAAAAACAGAAAATATAAATTCACCTTTGGTAACCCCATCAAGATAAGAGTAGCAAAAGCTAATTTGGAAAAAAGACAATTGGATTTTGAGGTGGTGGTTTGATAAATGAGGTAAAAGATATTTATGAAATACTTAGTTGTTTTAATAGTTTTTGCAAGTTGTTTTCATGCAACCTTTTTAACAAGCGAATAGGCCATCAACCCCCAAAAAAGCAAGAAATATTATTGTTACAAGCAATTTGTCTGCAGATGCATTGTTTGATAGTGTAATACCAATTCTTAAACTAAAATAGTTCTCCGCCTGTGGCGGATTTAGTTTTTAGAATGGTAATCCCGAACTAAATCCGAAAGCCCCGCTTAATCCCGATAATTATCGGGATGCGGGGGAATTAGTCCCTTTCTTTTGGACTATTATATATTGAGTGTCGGTATTAAACTTACTATAAATCAGTATTTTTTGCAATTAGGTCGTTGATTTTGCTGCAAGGCTTTTTAGCGAAATTGCTCAATATCCGTGCAGAAGGTTTTGT
>JAWXAU010000167.1 GCA_034439655.1 Bacteroidota bacterium
CAGCGGGCTGCTGTAAATAAAAAAGGGCAGCATTCTAAGTTTTAAAATTTGTGTTTCAAACCTTTATATTTATTAGAATCGAATTATGAAAGAGGTCTACTATTACATGCGTAACAGTATGTGTGAATATGCCTGGGAGAATGGCAAGGCCGAGCGGTTGAACGGCATAATTAAGAACAATTATCTGGCACATTACACTATTAAATCGTTCGAACAATTAAGAAAAAGTGTTGACCGGGCAGTATCCCTTTATAACAAAGACAGACCACACAAATCACTAAAATATCAAACGCCAATGCAATATGAAAAACAATTATTAATATTGCAGCAGCAAACAAAGCCGATGGTGACAGAGTCATTAGACGCAAAAGTTCAGATTTTAAGGGGGATCGAACCCCTTAAAACCTGAGCAAACAAAGCCTCAAATTCCAGATGTAATATCCGCAATAAAACAAGGAAGATGAGGTAAAAAGCGGTCAACGCTATTTAGGCATGGACATCAGCCACTTACCACTTATCCCTTGCTCCTAGGTACTTACTCCTTCTTCCTAAAAATCCTCTTAAAGAAATTTCCTTTCTTCTCTTTTTTGCCTACCGAAGTAATATTAACTTCGTTGTCTATTGCTGGGTGAATGGCATGTATAAAAGCATTACGCAACAAGTCGGCAACTGCATACCATATATTAATTTCGGTTTTACCGAATGCACCTTCTATAATAACTTTTGTGGCTATTTGGTCTTTCTTTCTATTCTCTAACACTATGCCCGCAGTGCCAACAACACCCTCCCATAGTTTTTGTTTAAATGGATCTTTACGATCTTCAGGTCCCAATACATCAAGGTCTTTAATAACAGGTTTTACATATCCTTTATACTTTCCATCTTTTCCCGCTATTTCAGTATATAAACCAAAAACACCTTTGTTGATGTCAATATTAGCATAGGCCTTGAAAAAATTATTCAATTCGGGTAAGTTTGTATTTTTTAATTCCGCATTCATATCGAAAGTTAACTTATCAGCCAATGGATTCATTTTCATATTAAAACTTAAGGTACCTTTATATACATTGGCATTGGCAGTGACTCTTGCAGGAAGCAAAGCAGTATCGCGGACACTGGATAGGTTTTCTGCCAGCACATGCGTTTGGTCCATCATGATATTTACTATTGGTTTCGAGGTGGAATCAATATATTGTATTTTGCCGTTCATTATTTCAAAACGGTTTATTTTGAGCGGCATAAATTTGTCGAGCACTTGCCTGAAATCAGTAGTGTCTTTTTGAATTTGGGCAGGTTCTGCTTTATCTTTGGTGAACCGCAAAACGGGGTTATCAAATTCGAGTTCGCCAACAATCCTACCATGAAACAATGATTTCCATTCAACCGATATATCAATGACCTCTGAAGAAATAAAGGGTGTCTTTTGCTTCGTTATAGAATCAACTTTGTTAATATAAAAATCTTTTATAGTATAAGCCCCCCGGTATATTGAAAGGTCAATATCCTTAATATGGCCATAATAGCCATGCATGGTAGCCAGCGTTTTATTGGCATAATGTAATATTATATAAGGAAGGGCAAGGCGAATACCTACCAATACCAAAAGTGTGATACCAAAAATTTTCCATTTCCTGTTTTTAGTTTTTTTTGGTGATTTGGGTTTTGCTTTTAGAACTGCCATAAAAGTTTATTTAATAATGGCTTAAAATATTGAGCATCCCAGATGCCGCATTAAGCAGAAGGAGGTTTATTCTGCTGAGATGTTTGATTTTATTTCACTTAGGGCTTGGTGGATGCCCGAAAGTTGCTTTTGTATCATAGCTCTTATGTTGTCGGGAAATAGCGTTTCTTCTAAGGTATCTGTATAATGTTTTACGGCAGCTTCTTCGCCAGTAATACATGCATTTATAATAGCATTTTTGTCGCCCGAGGTTAAAACGGATTTTATATCCATTAACACACGATGCAAGAGCCCCACAGGGCCTCCGCTATCTTCTGCTGCACTGCCTAAGTGGTGTACTTGTTTTTGCAATTCTTCAATATATCCACTTCTTTGTTTTGAATATTTTTCAAAAATGGCTTTCATTTGGTTGTCTTTAACATCTTTAGCGGCATTCTCATACCCTATTTTCCCATCTTCGGCTATAGCAATAAAATGATTTAATTTGTCGATAATTTTTTGATTTGGATTTTCCATGGTTTCGTAATTTTTTGTGCGTCAAAATTATACTGGAGGGCAACAGATAATATTACATAACTACGAGCAATATTTACATAATTAATTGATTTTTATAAATAGCCGTGTGTCCCTCTATCCTGAATCCAAAATCCAAAATCCCTTTTTTCTTTTAGAAAATCTGTCATATTCCGTACCTTTGGCGGTAGATTTGTAAACTTCTTTCAAACTAAAAAAACAATAATAAAAAATGGAAAATCAATTTCAATTTAACAACAGCGTTCCGCAAACGCAAGAGGGTGCAATCCCAAAAACATTTGTGGCCAACGTTTTTTCATGGATGGCTTTTGCGTTGGGAATCTCAGGTGCATTAGCTTACATGTTCGGTACCGATGCTTCTTTGATGGAATCTTTATTTGAACGTGGTCGGGGTATGACGGCATTAGGTTATGTAGTAATGTTTGCACCCATAGGTTTGGTACTGGTGATGAATATGGCGATGCAACGCTTGTCATTTCCAGTTTTACTTATACTCTTCACGTTGTTTGCGGTGTCTATGGGTATGAGTCTCAGTTTTGTTTTTATGGTATATAAACTGGGTAGCATTTTTCAGATATTTTTAATCAGTTCGGGTATGTTTGGAGCAATGGCCGTATTGGGTTATACCACCAAAACCGATTTAACAAAACTGGGTTCATTATTAATGATGGCTTTGTTCGGAATTATTATAGCTTCAGTTATTAATATGTTTGTGGGTAGCCGTGGTATGAGTCTCGTTATAAGTTTTATCTCGGTAATTGTATTTACGGGGTTAACCGCTTACGATGTACAAAAAATTAAAACTTTAGGTTCTCAAGTGGAGGCAGGCACTGAAACCACTGCCAAATTATCGATACTGGCTGCTATGGGCATTTACTTAGATTTCATTAATATATTCTTGGCCTTGCTCAATTTATTTGGCGATCGAAAATAATAATTTTAAAAAATTAATATAAAAAGAGCAACTTATTTCTAAGTTGCTCTTTTTTGTATTGACGAATATAGAAAATTTAGTCTATCAAAATCTTTTGGGTTTCTCCCGCCAGTTTTATAATATACATCCCTTTTGATAGGAATGACAGGTCTAACGTTTTTGTCGCAGGATTATTCCAAGTTTCTTCATGTACCTTTTCGCCCTGCATATTATATATATATAATTCACTTTTTTGTACTACAGTTGTATTATATGAGATAGTAAATATTCCAGATGAACTATTGGGATATATGGTTAAATTTGTGCTAGGTGAAATTTGTGGTGCTGGTAAATTATAATTTGCTAACCAAACAACGCCAGCAGCCTCGCCAAGCTTGTCGACATATACAGAGGCAACCGGTAGAATAAAACCTGTTGTCCAAAAATCATAATATGTTCCACTGCTTTTCTGATTAGATTGGAGCATTGCCCATTGCCCGGTGTTATTTTTATACTCTTCTGTAAAATATAGATTTTCATAGTCAGTTCTTAATCTCAATACATCGAAACTATCTTGCTTTGTAATCATTTTTCCCCAAGCATCTGCTATTACATGGTTCACAATTTTTTGACGGTATCTTAATGAGTCATATTGTTTGTAAACTGTATCTGGAATTGTTATATCTATTAAACTAGAATCGTAAAAACTACTTTGGTAAAGGAATGGAAAATTAATTTGCCTCGTTTCCTTATTAACATGGAATGAACCATTTTGAGTTGATATCTCAAATGCGAGTCCAATATAGCTGATAGAAGAATCCGTCATCCTATAATATGTTTCACCTCCTTGGTTTCTATGAATAGCAACATTTGCTTCTGGGAATAGATCTTTATCGGGCGATGAGTTAAAATCAACAATATTGAACATTGTAGAGTTTTGTGCAATTAATTTTGAAAAATCGAAACGTTGATTGGTTCCAAAATTTCCATAGTCAAAACTACTGGGATTGTTAGTAATAGAAAAATTAAACTTGTTTCCCACTATTGGTATTGGTGCTTTTTGTAGTACAACTTGCCCGTAAATATTAGACCGCATGGATAGAAGAATAATGAGGAGTATTATTTGAGATTGTTTCATAATGAGTATTGGTATTAAATGGCAAAGATAAGATTTTCATCTTGGTATTAGTCCTACAAAAAAAGAGCGACTTATTGCTAAGCCGCTCTTATATTTTCGAGAAGTATTATATAATCTGCTCATGGTTGCGTGTTATAACCAACCATAACATTTACTAATTCTTAATAAAACGTTGCCCTTGCAACATTTCTCCATTGTTACCATATATTAAAATATGATATACACCAAAAGCTAAATGCGAAACATCAAGTAAAGTTGAATTACTACCATTCAATGTTTGTTCGCTTACGATAGCACCCATTTGGTTAACGATTTGAAGTTTATTGGCAACAGTGCTCATGTCTCCAAATGTGATTTGCAAATTACTATTAGTAGGGTTCGGATACAATTGCATCGGACTATAACTCATGTGGCCTAATCCTTTATTTTCTAAAGCTATTTGGCCTAGCATACGGCTAGTGCCATCAACTTGCAGGGTCCATAACTGATAATAATTGGTACCCATTGCAGGGGTGTGATGCACCAATTGGTAGTTGGCCGTTTCGCCATTTGCAAATGCGGTTTGTGTTCCTATTGCACTTGTATGATATATATTCGTTCCATGTCTTATTTCATATAGTGAACCTATATCTTCATTTGCCGCCATCCATTTAATTGTAGCCACACTGTTTTGTATGGTTCCTGCTAGATTTACCAATTCAACAGGCAGTGCTTCTGCCTCGCTGCTAAAGCTCCATGTAGAGAAATGCGATACAGGATATTTAGGGTCGTTTGTTATAGTATTATTGGTAATATTTAATGCAGGCCTTCCACCTAAATCGGCCCAGTTGCCATTGGTATAAGGATCGGGATGTGTATATATACGCAAACCACTTTCGGTAATACCATTTAACTCACCATCAAAATATTTGAAGGTAACTTGTGCTGATAGATTTGTATTGGTAGTCGGATTAATAGTATAATATCTTTTAATTCCTTGGTGACCATTAAATGCACCACTGTTTCCACTTGTAATAGGTGTTCCAGTTACGCGAGTAACAACATAGTTATTGCTGCTTTGTGTAGTTTCTGTTATATATAATCCCAATCCGCCAAATGTATCTTTCACATTTTGAGTAAGTGTATGCAACGTATATAATTTACCTTGAATATTAGATGAATTCGTTTCTATAATGCTTCCAGTATTAGTCATAATTACAGAGTCACTTCCAGTATGCAATTGGCCACTGTTAAAAGTTAATTTATTGCTAAAAGTAATCGGACTATTTATGGTAACACCGCCGCTACCATTCATATATATATTCTTAACATTGCCTGTGAAAGTATTTGAAGGTAAGCTTAGTGCAGAAGTATTGGTAAATGCAACTATTCCATTAGAAGCATTGATATTACCTGTAGTGCGAGAAACAGTTCCAGTAATAAATAATGAATCTGTATTAATATCTAATGTTCCAGAAGTTAGAGTTAAATCACCATTTACAGTTAAATTACTATTTAAAGAAGATGCACTATAGTTTATATAATCTCCACTTGTTCCGGTAGCCGTTCTACCTATAACTATTGGTGTAGTTCCTGCTGCATGGTTCACAGTATTTGTGCTTCCCCATGTTCCGTTAGTAGACGTTACAGCATACAATGCGGTACCATCATTATTATAAAAACCTATTCTGCGAATACCATTAGAAAGCGATGAAGGAATAATACTTGCCCACGCACTACCTACACCATCGTAAGCACTAGTATACCAAGTAGTGAATGTGGTTGTGATACCATCGTTTTCTGTCCAAGAACCATATATTGGTCTACCACTGCCAGCCGTATTATCATATACAAATGCAAAATTTTCAGCATCTGTGTGCGAAGTTCCAGCCATAGGTAATCCAGTAGTATAATCCAACATTCTAATAGTATTGGTTGAGTGTAATGATTGCGTGATTAAAGAATCACCTATGGCATTGGTTCCATTATTCATTTGCACATAGAAATATATATCATTCCCTGCAGTGAATACAGCATTGCCAGTGGGAACTAAACTAAACCATCCCGTATAAGAACCAGAACTATCAGTAGTGAGGGTAGCATATCTGCTTGATGAAGTAAATTCATTACTAGAAAATTCAGAAGCTAATGAACCAAAAGATTTACCAGAACTATATCCAACTAGGTACCCTGCCGAACCCTGTGTACTATTATATATAGCAAACATATTTCCGGCTCCGTTAGCTGATAATGAAGTTGCTGTACTTCCAGCTACGGTATATTTATAAGTTGCATTAGGGGTTAAATTATTTACACTCAAACGACAAGTATAAGGAAACCTACTGCCTGCTGTATTACCATTAATAGCATATTGTGGGAATATAACTTCAGCAATTGCAGGTGCATCAGTTACATTAAAGGTAGAACTTGTTGCATCCCAATCGAGGCTTAATGTCCTTTGTGCTTTTAATGTAAGGGTAGCACCAATTGCAGTATGTGTGAGGGTGCTATAAGTTGCAATACCTGCCACAGCAAATGTATCAATAGTTGTGCCTGCAAGTGTACCGGTAGAGGTAATTCTTATTTGTGCAGCAAAGTTCAAATCCAAATTATTATTAGCGTCAATGGCTTTTACTTTCACCGCAGGCGACATAGAATAATTAGTATATACATTCGTTGCGTTTTGTATATATGCCAATTGTGATGCAGCAACATTTATTACATTATTTGTTGAACCTGAATTTTGATCTTCCACCGCTGTAAGCTGACTTCCAACATTTGCAGTGATATCAGAACTTTTAATTCTAAATACCAGACCTAATCCAGCTATGGTATTTTTCAAAGTAGTCATATCGCTATTGAGCCATACTTTTAAAGTATAAGTTTTTGAAGAATCATCAGCTATATGACCTAGGTCGCCATAATTATTTGAGATAGAGCTAAAAGTTATATTGGTAGAATTAATAGTTCCAGTTAGCGTATTGCTTCCATCGCTAAGTTCAGCACCTGCAATAGCTAATGACCAATCAGTAACTGTATTGCCAGTACCTTGGTTAAAAATCATTTGCGATATATAGCTTGATAAAGTATCTGTTGAAGAAGTAGCACCATCATCCTGTATTGTGAAATCAAAATTTAGAGAAGATGCACCCTGACTATTCACTACAGAAGATATTGTAGCTGGTTCGCTACCTCCACCTGCTGAAATAGTGCCGGTACCAGGAGGTAATGAAATAGTTCTTGTATTACCTGTTTCGCTGCCTGTATTAATAGTAGCTGGAGTTGTGCTTCCAGTTGTCGTAAATGCTCCAGAAGCAATATTCGTCGCAAGTGTACGGCCCACGGTTGATGTGCCAATTGCGGCCACATTGCCCACAATTAAATAATTACGAACACTTGAAAATCCTGTTTCACCAGTAATAGTAAATGCCATAGAGTTGGCGTATGATAATGGCGTAACTGAAACATCGCTATCTACTCCACTTGTTGTGTTAATAATTCCATCACCATTATAGTCTCTAATTATTCTAACTGCAGTAATATCAGTACTAGTAGCCGTTCCCGTTCTAGTAACCGTAACGCCTGTAAAATCAACTGCTGCATTGGGTGTTACAGTGAACCCTGATAATACTTCGCTGCTATATCCTTGATAAATTGGACCAGTAGGTTGTGTAATATTTCCTAAGGTTGAAGTAGTGCTAGTTGTAAATGCAGTAGTGCTTAAGGTACTTGTTCCACTACTGGCAATAGTCCAATTAGAAGTATTGGTAACAAGAGATTTGTATGAAGCAAGGGTTGGTTGGTTTGCACGCGAACCTGTATATTGTCCTGATGTTGCTCCTGAACTTGCTATAGCTATATTACCATTTGATACATTAAGATCGCTAGGCAAATAAGAAGTATTGCTGCTTGCTGAACCCGTGCTAATCCAGTTGGCAGGGAAGGTTAAACCAAATAACATGGTACCTGCAACTGTACTTGGGTTTGTATTAGTACCCCAATCGGAATTGGAAGCAGAAGTGCCCGCTCCTGAACCTTGATAGGCAAATATTTGGTCGCCACTTGCAGAAATTCCATTTAATGTTTGTGATACAGAACCCACTGATGGACTCGCACCGTCTTCAATTTTAATAACAGTTCCAGCGGCTACATTGTTTCCCGAACTATTAGTCCACGTTACAAAGTTTTCGCCTCCACGACCATTATTGGTGGTGGTAGATGAACTGGTGCTTAAGAAACCATTATCGGTAAATTTAATTATGGTATTTGGAACAAGGTCTACCCAAGTTACAAATGAAAAATTGTCAGGAGTATTTGAATTAAAACCTATAATAGAAATATCGCCAATGCTTAATACTGTTGGGCTTTCAACCTTCACATTAAAGGTAGGTGTGGATGAAGAACCACCACCAAAATGATATATTCTTATATAATATACTGAGCTAACCATTAAGCCAGTCAAATTTACTTTTTCAACGCCTCCTGCACCATTGGCATCAGCACAATTTACGTTTGAACTATTGCAAGATCCACTTCTCACATCAACCACTGCATTATAACTGGCACCTGGTGTAACAGTAATCGTATGTGATGTGGTTGTTGCGGTAAATTTATACCATACATCAGCTATGGTGCCGCTGCTGGTATTGCTGTTACAACTAATTGCAGAAATAGACTGTGTAGCATTGAGCGAAGTACCCGCAATAGCAGTAGCATTCACGGTAAGCGTGGTTGCTCCACTACAATCGTCGTTGGAAGGTGATATATCAAATGTATTACTACTAATATCCCAATCTAAAGTGCTGGTGCGTTCTGTATTTAAAGCTATGCCAGTAGCAACTGCTGTGTGTGTTAGGGTACTAAAAGTAGCAACCCCTGATGAGGCAGCAGCATCAACTTGAGTTCCACTTAAACTGCCTGAGGAAGTAATTCTAATCTGACTTGTGAAATCTAAATCTCTGTTGCCATTCGCATCAATGGCACTTACAGTAATAGCCGGCGACATAGCAATGCCAGCGATGGCATTACTCGTGTTTTGTATATAGGTTAGTGCACTTGCTGCAACATCTATAAGGTTTTTGCTAGAGCCTGAATTTTGATCTTGACCAGAAGCTAATTGACTTACAGTTAACGTAACGTCATTACTTAGAATTTTGAAAACCAATCTTTGTCCATCAATGGTGTTTTTCAAAGTGGTCATATTTGTTTTGAGCCATACTTTTAAAGTATAGGTTTTAGTAGAATCATCAGCAACATAACCTAAGTTTCCCGATGAGTTAGAAATAGAACTAAAAGTAATATTACTGCTATTAATAGTGCCTGTCATATTATTCGTTCCGTCGCTAAGTTCAGCACCTGCAATGGCTATCGACCAATCGGAGACTGTATTTCCACTACCCTGATTGAACACCATTTGTGATATTTGAGTAGCCACATTATCATTAGCTGGCGTGGCACCATCATCTAATATATCGATATCGAAATTGAGTGATGAAGTTCCTTGTGAGTTAATAATTGAAGAAATAGTTGTAGGCTCTGTTCCTGCACCCGCGGTTATAGTTGAAGTACCAGGAGGGGCTGCAATAGTTCTTGAATTGCCATTTGCTGTTCCAGCACTCGAGTATGCATTGGTAGTATAATTGCCCGAGCTTATGCTTGCCGTAACTGTATTGCCAGCCGTTGAAGTTCCAGCACCAGCCACATTAGTTACTATCAAATAATAATGTGCAGTCGGAAAATTTGTTTCACCTGAAATGCTAAAGTTTATTGAACCAGCATAAGTAGCACCTGCACCAGAAACGCTACTATCAGCACCATTGATAGCACCATTGCCATCATTGTCTCTAAAAATTCTTACAGAGGTTATATCTGTTGAAGTTGCAGTGCCCGAAGTTGTAACAGTAACTGCTGTAAAATCTATATTTGAACTTGGTGTTATACTAAAACCAGACAATACTATATCGCTAACACCCTGTGTTATTGAACCTGTTGGCTGTGTAATGTCAGCTAGTACCGTACTGTTAAAAGTTGTAGTACCTGCAGTGCCAGCAGTGCCTAAATAGTTTTCTTTCAAACTGCCTGTGCCACCATTATATTCATATATATCAACTGCATAAGCAGTAGATGGGTTGATGCCACTTGAAACAGTAATGATGGTTCCTGTACCATTATATATTACATAGTTTCCGGTGCCTGTTAATTGTAGCCCTGTTCCAGAACCAAAGGTAGATGTGGCGGTATATATAGTATTATCGGTAGGGGCTACTGCAGATGTGGCACTTAATCTTAAAACGACAATGCGTTTTGCACCGCCATTTGCCACAGGGTTTGTCCAAGTAGCTGTAATACTATTATTTGTAGTTCCAGTAAATGCAATTGAACCACTTGAAACATTAAGCGTTGGTTCATCAGCAAGTATTACAAAACTCCACGAAGGAACAGTTGATATTTGAGCAGCACTGCGAGTCCAATTAGTTGAATCATAGGACCTATTATATATATTGGTTTTTGTATTAACTGTGTTACCTGTATTGTTGCTATAAAAACCATTTGGATTAAAGAAAGTCATAGCACCTGTGCTTAATGCCGATGGCTGGTATGAGTTTGAAGTGGCACTTAAGTTTGAACCTGATGCAGTCCACCCTGAGTTCCCATTATTAAAACCTTCTAACAAATTTGTAGTACCACCTGAAACTGCCCAAGTTCCTTGGTAAGCAAATAATTGCTCACCTAGTGCACTCAAACTAAAATTACTTGGGTTGTTTGAATTCCATCCTGTACCGCTAATGCTCATTCCGTTACTCCATGATACTACTGTACCCATAGAAATAGTTGAAGGTGCAGTATATATTAAAAATCCTTCGCCTGTCATTTGCGTCGTCGCATCTGAGTATCCATTGTCTGTAAATTTGATAACTGTATTTGCAGCAATATCGACCAAAGCCACAAATGAAATTGCATCAGTAGTTGACGCATTAAATCCTATAACCGCAATATCTCCTTGACTTAAATTTCTGACAGAACCTGTAACTATAATAGTTTTTGCAGTGGCACCACTGCTACTGGCATTAATTAAACTTGCACTTGCTTGTGGTTGTATTGATAATGAAGTAGGTTTGTAACGAACATATATAGTAGTTGAAGAAAGTGTTCCGCTAGAATTTGCTAAACGAACAGTATCCTTAGCAACAAAACTACCGCCAGTTCCAGTAGAAATTTCAAAACCTGTGGGTGGGGCAATCCTAACACTATCAGTTAAATTTGAACCTGAAACTGTGAATGATTGTTCAGATGAAGTAGTGTTTATAGCTGATGTGGTGAAGTCATTGGGTGTTCCTGCTAAAGTAATAATAGGTGTTGTGTTTATTACATTTGATGGGCTCGTTAATGCTAGACTGTATATTCTGAAATTCCCTGAACTACTGCTTGAACCATATATTAGTATTCTAATAGTTAATATGGTTTCAATTGTATTTCCAGGAGCAGGTATTGTCGCTGTATTGGAAGTGCTTGAAGTGCCGATACTTGTCACCGTGCCCCCTCTTGTGTTTGAAGCGGCCGAATTTGAGCCACTCACTGTAGAGAAAGATGGAGATGCACCATAACCGTAGGTCACAGTATAATCTCTTGCAGCAGTTGTAGTAGTACTTACAGCTGCAATGATTGCTAAATTAAAAGTATCATTTGAAAAAGTTTGACTAGAACCCAAAGTAATGGAAAATTCTAAATATTTGCTAGAGCTAGAAGATGTTGGCCATCCTGTTGTTCTATGAAATGTGTTAGCACCTACACCACTTACACCACTACCATTTATTGAAATTGTGCTTAAAGTTGGTGATGTTAATGCACTTGTTTTTGCACCATTTTGATTTGTTGTACTTGTGGCATAATTGGCACTTGAAATACTTGGTGTGAAATCCCAGCTTACGAAGTTTGTCTGCGCAGTACTCATTATTGGACCAATCAAAATAAAGGATAAGATAACAACTGCCTTGGATAATGTTGTTTTCATAAGATAATTTAATAACGTGTTTTTCATTTATATAATTTTATAGTGTTTGTGAAGATCTTTTTTAATGGGCACGAAGTTAACCATAATAACATTACGTTTATGTTAACTCAAAACTAAAAAAGACGATTTAAACCGCTTGCTAATTAATGGTAGATAAAGCTTCTCAAAGGTATTTCTTTTTTAACCAAGGTGGCATTATTTTAGGAATAATGACAAAGGCATTGCCCATTTTAATTGCTTAAAAGCATTGATGCAATCCAATTATACCTTGTCAAATTTTGTAATCTGATTCCTTCACCCTTTGTTTGCAGTGTTATAACGCATCATGATTCGATACAACATTACTAGCCTCAATCCGAGTTCCCATTTTTTGCAAATAGAAGTAATCATTGATGGGCTTAAACCTGGAATTCCTGTGGTTGTGAGTCTTCCGCTATGGAGACCTGGCCGCTACGAAATGCAGAATTACCCAAAAAACATAAGACAATTTAAAGCTTATGATATTGATGGGAGTGAATTGTCTCTAGCAAAAACACAAAAGGGTAGCTGGCAAATTGAAACTAAAGGCAATTGTGAACTTAGAATTGTATACGAATACTATGCACACCAACTCGATGCCGGTGCCAGTTTTGTAAACCATGCCCAATGGTATGTGAACCCATGTAATTGTATGATATATATAGAAGGACAAATGGATAGTGCTTGCGAATTATATATCAATGCTCCCAAAGATTATGAAATAGCGATTGCACTTTCTCAAGTTTCCGACCGAGTATATATAGCCGACAATTATCATACACTTGCCGATTCGCCCTTTATTGCATCACCATCACTACAAAAGGTTTCCTTTCAATTAGGGAATTGTCCGATATATCTTTGGTTCCAGGGAAATTTTAAATTTGACTCCGAAAAATTAATAACGGACTTCGAGAAATTTTGTAAAGCCCAAGTAGATTTATTTGGCGACCTAGAATGCAATGAATATCATTTCTTTTTTCAAATGTTGCCCTATTCTTTTCATCATGGGGTAGAGCATGCAAATAGCACGGTGATTGCGATGGGGCCTCATGCTAATTTCGATTTACGTGCATTTTACCGTGAGTTTTTGGGTATTAGCAGTCACGAATTTTTTCATTTGTGGAATGTAAAACGCATTCGTCCAAATGATATGTTGCCCTACAAATATAATATAGAAAACTATAGTACTTTGGGTTGGGTTTACGAAGGTTTCACTACCTATTATGGTGATATCATTTGTATTCGAAGTGGGGTTTATACTAATGAAGAATGGTTAGAAACTTTCAGCAAACACTTGCAACGCCATTTCGACAACGCAGGCCGTTATCATTTGTCAGTAGCACAAAGCAGTTACGATACTTGGCTCGATGGATATAGTAATCTTGTACCTCATCGAAAAGTTAATATATATACCGAAGGACTCTTGGCCGCTTTTATTTTGGATATGAGCCTTCGAGAAGAAACAGAAGGCAAAAAAAATCTTGACGATTTGATGCGAAATATGAATGCCCAATATAAAAAAGGAGAAGGCTATTCAGAGGCATCTATCAAACAAATGTGTGAAACCATCACTGAAAAAAATTACGATTGGTTTTTTAATGACATTATAAATTCCTGCGGTTATATAGAACAGTATTTGCCAGATGCATTGCAACTTTCAGGTCTTGCATTACAAATATTACCCAATAATAATCCTTTAGAAAGAGTATTTGGATTTAAATATATAAAAGCAAACTACGCTTGGCAAGTTTTGGCTATTTGGCCCGGAAGCCCTTCACACCAAGCGGGTCTAGATATTGATGATATGATTGTTTCTATCAATGGACAATATAGCATGAACGAAATGGATGCCGATAATATTCCAGTTTTGGGCCCTATTATAGTAGAAGTAGAAAATTTTGGTGTGAAACGCACACTCACTATTAATCCAAGTCAAGATAACTTTTATAATATATATTCAGTGAATATAATAGATGAGATTCTGTTTAGTAAACTATAATTTTTGCCGTCATTGCGAGGATTGCTTCAATTTGTGGCAATATCTTCTGCGGAGACAGAAATTTTCTTAGTGAATTTCTTCTTAAAAAATTCGTAAACAGTGATTGCAAATAAAAACTGAAACAAGAAATACATTAAGTTTTCAACAGGTATACTCTTTATTTGCAAGCCCATTCTTTCCTTTTCATTATACATAACTATAGGCAACGAGGTTAGTACCCAATAGGTAATAAGGACTGGCACTAGCATTAGCAAGTAAGACATATAGAAACGGCCCATATAACGCCAGTGTGAACGAAATACAAATTTATGCTGAATCAATAAAAATGCTGCACAGGCACAGGTAATACCTGTATATAATTTTGTATAATATAGATAAAACATCCATCCAAATAATATAGAAAGCGTTATACTTATACCAATGGAATAATGGGCTAGATAATCTCGTTTGATAAATATATAGGTGCATTCATATACAAACACACTGGCAAATAAGATGGATACAAAAAATAGATGTTCTTCTATAGGTATGCTATAAAAAAATACACCAGTTATATATTCACTATTAAAATGCCACACACCCCATTCTATAAAAAAATGATCCCATACCAACATAAATAAATATACGACGATAATAGATGGGAATAGGAATTTCCATTTGCTAGTAAAAGCAATTTTTTTATGAAAACTAAAAGCCAAGCAAGGCAATAATAATATTAAATCGATGAACCAGTAGCTGAGCATAGGTGAAGCTTAAATTTAAACGACACTGCAAACATAGTCCATTACTAAGCTTTGCTGCACTTGATTATTTTTCGTAAGCCAAACCGTACATTTCACCGTAGTTTTTCAAGCGTTCACGCAATTGTTTGCGGGCAGTGAAAATGCGAGTCTTTACAGTGCCAATAGGAATATGTAGCATTTCTGCAATCTCATGGTATTTATATCCTGTAAAGTTAAGGGTAAAGGTTTTATTAAGATCTTCAGGAAGTTTGCCAAGGGCTGCTTCCAAATCTCTCATCACAAATTTTGATTCACCATAATTGGGAACAGAAAGGGCAGGCGTATCCAAATAATAGGAATTATCTGTGCTGTCGATAAAGGTGTTCCTCTTCATCATCCTGCGATAATTATTGATGAAGCTATTTTTCATAATGGTAAACAACCAGCCTTTCAAATTGGTTGCATCCACAAACTTTTCACGATAGGTAAGAGCCTTTAATAAGGTTTCTTGGGTAAGGTCGTTGGCGTCTTCAATATCTTTCGTAAGCTGATAGGCATAGCTCCTTAGGTGGCTTCTTTCGTGTGAGATGGCAGAGGTGAATTCTGGTGCTGTCATTGTGTTTAATATATATTGTTAATTGTTCAACAAAATTGAAGATAAATTTTCAAACCTCCAAATTTTTGTTTCATTTTTGTTCAAAAAAAGTGAACATTTGTTTTAATTGTTTGATTTTCAATAAAAAAAAGTATGGAGATAAAGGCATAAATGGTCGATTATTCTTCCTATAAAATCTTTTGAGCGAGATTGGCTTCCTAGCCAAAAGTATTTGTCTTGAAAATAAATTATATAAATGCTGAACAAAAGGATGGCTATGGTGTTGTATATAATTCTTAACCGATATTTGCAGCCCGATTTGCAAAACACAGAGAAAATAGTAAGCGTTTATCGCACCGCACAGTTCAATGCAGCCCATAGGTTGCACTTGCCTCAATGGACTGAAGAGGAAAACAAAACGGTGTTTGGGCTGTGCAATAATCCCAATTATCATGGGCATAATTATCAATTAGTGGTGAAACTTACCGGGCCAGTCAATCATGAAACAGGTTTTGTGTTTGACCTGAAAGTATTGAAGCAACTTATTAATATACATGTCATAGAGGCATACGACCACCGTAACCTCAACTTAGATTGTCCAGATTTTGCTGATTTCAATACAACAGCAGAGAATATTGCCATTGTAATTTGGAACAAGCTAAGACCTTATATAAACAAAGAATTAAAATTAAGTATTAAACTTTACGAAACCGAAAGAAACTATGTCAAATACAAAGGAAACTAATTTTGACCAAATGGGAGATAACCATTTCTCCTCCGCTATGGAAACCCCGATAAGACCCGATGCCTTTGTGATGGATGATGATTTGAAAATCGAATTAATCGAAAAACATTTCAGAGAAATCATGCATATTCTTGGTTTAGACTTGGATGACGACAGCCTTAAAGGAACCCCAAATAGGGTAGCCAAAATGTATGTTAAGGAAATTTTTAGTGGGCTTAATCCCAGCAACAAACCTGAAGTTACGTTATTTGAAAACAAATATAAGTACAAGGAGATGTTGGTAGAAAAAGATATTAGCTTTTTCAGCAATTGCGAGCATCATTTTGTGCCTATAGTTGGCAAGGCCCATGTGGCTTATATATCGCACGGCAAAGTAGTGGGCTTGAGCAAAATAAACCGAATAGTAAATTATTTTGCAAAAAGACCTCAGGTGCAGGAACGTATGACCGTGCAAATCGCCAACGAATTGATGGAAGCACTACAAACACCCGATGTTGCAGTAGTAATAGAGGCAAGCCATTTGTGTGTGTCGAGCCGCGGTATTAAAGATGCCACAAGCAAAACTGTAACATCAGAATTCACAGGCAAATTTCAGGATTTGCAAACACGGAATGAATTCTTGAAATATTTGGAAAAACTATCCTAACTACTTTTAACCTTTGGAAAGTTTCAAACTTTCCAAAAGTTAAAGCATGGGTACAAAAAGTGTTTGGCAGTTGAGCTATTATGTGTTTTCTTTGACCCCTGCATTTTACCAAACATATGCATAAGCTAATATTATGGAACTTAAAGAAATAAGAGAACTTATCAAGTTTGTTTCACAGGCCGGTGTGTCGGAAGTGGAACTTGAACAGGGCGATTTTAAGCTCACCATCAAAACTACCACAGGCCAGCCCATGATAGTGCATTCACAAATGTTGCAAGCACCTGCAGCCATCGCAGCCCCAGTTGCAGCTCCAGTTCCTGTAGCCCCAGTTGCCCCAGTAGAAGCAGTCAGTAATTTGATTACCATTAAGTCGCCTATGATAGGAACTTTCTACCGTTCAACATCGGCAGACAAGCCACCGTTTACGAATGTGGGCGATGAAGTGAAACAAGGCAAAGTGGTATGCATTATAGAAGCCATGAAATTGTTCAACGAAATAGAGAGCGATATCAGCGGAAAAATAGTAAAAGTACTGGTAGAAAATGCACAACCCGTAGAATACGACCAACCGTTGTTCTTGGTTGAACCAGCCTAATTTTATTAATTGATGTTTTAAATTTGTTGATGATTTATATAAAGATATGAATCGGAATCGTGCAACAAGGAGTAAACGATAATACCATTAATTCAAAACTTAGAATCCAAAAAATTATATAGTTGTGTTTAAAAAAATACTAATTGCCAATCGCGGCGAAATTGCCCTTCGCATTATTCGTACTTGCAAGGAAATGGGAATAAAAACTGTAGCTGTATATAGTACTGCTGATAAAGAAAGTTTACATGTACGCTTTGCCGATGAAGCAGTTTGTATAGGTCCAGCTCCAAGTCCTTTAAGTTATCTCAATATCCCCAATATTATAGCTGCTGCCGAAATTACCAATGCCGATGCGATTCATCCAGGCTATGGTTTCCTCAGTGAAAATGCAAAATTCAGCGAAATATGTCGCAAGCATGGAATTAAATTTATTGGTGCCACACCTGAGCAAATCAATTCGATGGGCGACAAAGCCAATGCAAAAGACACCATGCGTAATGCAGGTGTTCCTTTAATACCGGGTAGTGGCGGATTATTAGAAAGTGTGGAAGAAGGGAAGAGCGAGGCTGCCGAAGTAGGATATCCTGTTATCATAAAAGCAACTGCCGGAGGTGGTGGGCGTGGAATGCGTATTATATGGAAAGAAGAAAATTTTCAAGAAGCTTGGGACAGTGCCAGACAGGAAGCTAAAAACGCCTTCGGTAACGATGGAATGTATTTGGAAAAATATATAGAAGAACCACGCCATATAGAAATACAATTGGCCGGCGACCAATATGGAACCGTTTGTCACATGAGCGAACGCGATTGCTCTATACAACGCCGGCATCAAAAATTATTGGAAGAATGTCCTTCCCCGTTTGTTACTCCTGAAATGCGTGAAAAGATGGGTGCAGCAGCGAAAGCTGGTGCTGCTTCCATTGCTTACGAAGGTGTAGGTACGATGGAGTTTTTGGTAGACAAGCACAAGAATTTCTACTTTATGGAAATGAATACGCGTATTCAAGTTGAACACCCTGTTACCGAAGAAGTGATAAATTTCGATTTGGTAAAAGAACAAATATTAATTGCTGCAGGTGTACCTATCTCAGGCAAAGATTATTTTCCTGTGAATCGGTGGGCTCTAGAATGTCGTATCAATGCAGAGGATCCTTATAATAATTTCAGACCAAGTCCAGGTAAAATTACATCGCTGCACAAACCAGGTGGACATGGGGTACGCGTAGACACACATGTATATGCTGGTTATACAATCCCTTCAAACTATGATAGTATGATAGCGAAAATGATTGTGGTAGCACAAACCCGTGAAGAATGTATTGTAAAGATGGATCGTGCCCTTGCCGAATTTATCGTGGAAGGTGTGCATACAACTATTCCCCTGCATCAAAAAATAATGCACAATGAAGATTTCCGCAGTGGAAATTTCACTACTGCATTTATGAATACGTTTGATATTAACGCATAATGCTAATGTCAGTCTGTCAGCCGCGGCAGACATCGAAGACAAAATAGGAGTAATCACATCCGTCTCGGATATCCGCCGCAGCAGACAGACCGATATAATAATAACCAACCTTGAAAAACATTATCCTATTCGACGGAGCTGAACGTGGGAAATTACTTCCCTTCACGTTTACCAGACCTGTCGGGGATTTGCGTATTGGTATTCTAACAATTAAAGAGAAATGGGAAAAGCACACAAAAGCAAATATTTCATTTGCCACACATGATTATTTAACTGCGAAATTTTCTATTATTAAAGTTGATGAAAATTTATATATAAATGGGGCCGTTTGTCCTACAAAAAATTTATGTGATGAAGTTTTAAACCTGAAAATAGGGCAAGCACTATACAACCAAAATAAATTAATTGCTTTTGTTGCCGCTAAAGATTATATTTATAGTGATAGCAATATAAGTTCATTTGAAAAAGTGGAATGTAAATCTTCTGAATATATACATCTGCAAAGCGTCACTGACATCTTTACTTTAAATGATATTGCCATTAAGCAAGACTTTGAATTACTCACTTTAGGTCGTACTTCAGCCAATATTAATAACAGTAACAAGTTATATAATGATTCGCAAATATTTGCTGAGGAAAGTGCTGTTATAGAAAGTTCCATTCTCAATGCTAAAACTGGACCTATATATATAGGAAATGATGCAGAAGTAATGGAAGGAAGTATTATACGCGGAGCATTTGCTTTATGCGACCATGCAGGTACCAAACTTGCCACCAAAGTATATGGTGCAACTACTATTGGCCCTTATTGTAAAATAGGCGGCGAAGTAAATAATGTGGTGATGTGGGGTTATAGCAATAAAGGACATGATGGTTTCTTAGGCAATGCAGTAATAGGAGAGTGGTGTAATATAGGAGCCGATACCAATAATAGTAATCTCAAAAATAATTATACTTCCGTAAAACTATGGAGTTATATCACAGAGAAATTTGAAAATACTGGCCAAACTTTTTGTGGACTGATGATGGCCGACCATGCCAAATGTGGAATCAATACCATGTTTAATACAGGCACAGTAGTGGGTGTTGCAGCTAATATATTTGGAGCTGGTTTTCCGCGTAATTATATACCTTCTTTTGCATGGGGTGGTGCACAAGGTTTTGATACTTTTTCATTGCCTAAAGTTTATGAAATGGCCACTATCATGGCTGCACGTCGTGCTATAGAATTTTCGGATTTAGATAAGGGAATACTCAAACATTTATTTGAGGAGGGAAGTAGTAGTAGGTTTTGGGAGCGGTAAAAAGTATATATATTATTACTGATTTATATTATTAATTGCTATAATCAAAATAGAGATAATATATTAAATTGGGCAACGGCTTCAGAATATCAGAATGCTAAATTTGAAATTGAAAGAGCGGATAGCATTAAAAACTTTGCAAAAATAGGAGAGGTAAAAGGAAGTAATAATTCAACAACAACAATTCATTACACTTATACTGATTATAATGCACCCATAGGTGAGAATTATTATCGACTTCGCCAGGTTGATTACAATGGCAGTTATAGTTACTCAAATTCTATACTAATAAAAACTATATTATCTAGTCTAGGACTCGAAGTATTTCCAATACCATTTACAAAGGAAATAAATATTAAAATTACGGCAAATAATCAGGACCCTATCGAGTTGAGATTGGTAGATGCGTTAGGTCAGGAAGTTTATTCGCAACGGATAGTTTCACCGCTTGCTGATAATATGATAGCAGTACCCACAAATAATTTAGCTAAGGGAATATATTACCTACAAATTCTCAAAAATGACAATATTAAAATGGTAAAAACTATAAAAACGGAATAGTTTTTATTACATCCTCTGCCTCAAAACTTCATATAATATAATACCTGCAGCCACCGAAACATTTAAAGAACCTATATGCCCAAACTGCGGTAAAGAAACTCTTCCATTGCAGAGCTTAAGAACCCCAGGGGCAATGCCTTTGGCCTCATTTCCCATTACCAAAGCAAGTGGTTGATTTAGTTGTGTATTATATATATTCTCTGGAGCTTTTTCGGTACAAGCAAATATAAATATATCAGCCGAGGCTAATTGTTGCAAGGCATATTTAACATTATTAACCCTACATATTTTTAAATGGTGTATAGCTCCTGCAGATGCTTTAATTGTTTCTTCATTAAAAGGTGCCGAGTTGTTCTGCGGAACTATTATACAATTTACGCCTGCAACTTCTGCCGTACGGCAAATGGCACCAAGATTCCGCACATCCGTAATACCATCGAGCACCAAAAACAAGGGCATTTTTTCTGCAGTATTCATTTCAGCGATAACCTCTTCCACTTCTGCAAATTTTATAGCCGACAAAACTGCTACCACACCTTGGTGATTTTTTTCCCGGTACTTTTCAAAAAATTCACGCGGACAATCCTTTAAAGGTATATGATACTTATTACATAAAAAACGCAAATGGCGGTGCAATTCATTATCCGTTCCTTTTTGTACATTTACTTTTTCTATTTCTTTACCAGCATCAATGGCTTCAATTACCGCACGGGTTCCATATATATATAATTGATCGTTCATAGTTGATATTTAATGAGCCCCGATAGCTATTGGGGTGATTTAATGATTGATTTCTCGAAACTGCCCGTGGTTGAGTGTTTTCACCAACCACTATATCCATCGATTATTCTCCCCAAAGTTTTAACTGTTCCAATTTAATCTTTTCTTTAAAAAATAATTTTGTGGTCTGTTGAAATGAAGGTGTAAAATCGCTCACATAAAAATGATATTCAGCTTTCTTTTTTCCGATATTGAGCAAATGATTTTTTGCCAAAATATCATATACATTTTTTGCCACGATTTGCGATGAATCAATAATTTCAACACGCGTACCATAATAGTTTCTAATTTCTTCTTTGATGAGTGGATAATGCGTGCAGCCCAGTATAATAGAATCTACATCTTTAATGCGGGGCTTATCTAAGTATGAGTTAATAACAGCCTGACTTATTTTATTATTAAAGAAACCTTCCTCAATCATCGGTGCCAGCAAAGGAGTAGCTATTGCTGTTACTTGGGCGTTCCTAATTTTTTGCTTTAGTTTTTTTTGGTAAACATTGCTTCCAATGGTTCGTTTGGTTCCAATTACGCCAATCTTATGGTGGCCTTTATTTTTTGCTACGTAAGTAACCACTGGGTCTATCACATTTACTACAGGAATGTCATGAAACTCTTTGCTCACTTCTTTGAAAGCCGCCGCCGATGCGGTATTACAAGCTATCACCAACATCTTGCATCCTTTGTTTACAAGCATTTCGCTAATCTTTAAACAAAAATGTTTGATGGCTTCTGCACTTTTATCACCATAAGGCATATGTTCTGTGTCGCCAAAATAAATAAAAGACTCATTGGGCAATAATTTTTTGATGGCCCTGGCCACGGTAAGCCCGCCAATACCCGAATCGAATATGCCTATAGGTGCTGCCGACATGTTTGCTATACTCATTTATTTTGCCGCAAAGCAACACTATATTTTTTGATAAACCCGAATATGTGGAAACAGATTGAAAATATTTGCATAAATTTACACGCTCAAAATATCAAAATGCTTAAGAAATGAACGACAAAGAGAAAGAGGAAATCCTACATTTACTGGCAAGCAAATCGGCCAACAAGCAGCATGTGTACCGCACCACGCTGGAAGTGTTTAACGAAACCAAACAAATTTTGCACGATTTGCAGAAAGAGTTATCACCTTTATTGTCAAAGATTGACCCCAATGTGGAAATAAAATATTCTGATGCTGGCAGTTTTGAAGTACAATTCAAATTCTCGGGCGACACCCTTGTTTTTATGATGCATACCAATGTATTTTCATTCCCCGAAAATCATTTTATACAAAGTTCACCTTATGTAAAAAAGGACAAACTTAATATATATTGTGGTTTGATTCAGGTATATAATTTCCTTTCTGATTCAATCAAATATAATAGGCAGGATGATGTGGGCGAACTGATTGCAAGGATATATATAAATAGGGAGCGTCATTTTTTTATCGAAGGCAAGCGACCTATTAATATTCGGCATAATAACTTTGAAGAAGATGTGATGACGACTGAAAAGTTGAAGCATTTAATCGAACAAAGTATATTATATTGTTTGAACTTCGATCTGTTGATGCCGCCTATGGAGTTGGTGCAGCAAATAACCGTCGATATGAAAAATTATCAAAGTTATAGCTCTGGTTTTGCTACGTCGAAATCAGTTGGCTTCGAATTGCGAAATCAACTTGATAACACAAACAAAGGAATATAATAATAGCCAATCAAAAATGTTATTTCCCTTCTGTGAACGGGAACTATCATAAATGCAGAAACAATTATTTATCCTTGCAAAATGTTATTTCCGTTCTGCGAACGGGAACTATCACAAATGCATGAATAATTATTTATCCTTACTCAGTTTCAGGCTGAGGTCTCGGTAATCAATCACCGCTCCATATTCGAGCAAAATATCGCTTCCCAAAACTCCGTGAAGTGTTACCTTCACAGTTTGCTTATATAGCTTCACCACATGGGTCATATCCACTACACCACATGCCCTATTTTTTAATATCATACTTCCCAATTGCAAGGTTTCGAATGTAGCCTCCGATACTTCATGGTTCTGGGTTCCTAATCCAATGGCAGGGTCGTCAAGTATTTTGAGTTTTTTAGTTTTGGTGAATTTTTGAGCAGCCTTTTTATCAAACACTGTTTTTGAAGCTCCAGTGTCTAATAACAAATTACAAGGTTCTCCATTGGCTTTTATGGTAGTCAGCAGGTGACAAGAACTTTCATCAAACTGTAATAATTGTAAGGGTATAAGGGTAATTTTTTTGCGTTGCATATTGGTCGTCAAAGGTAATTGAGTTTGATAATTAATAACAATGTAAAGCCAAAATTGTTAGTTGAGCCGTATTTGAATGTAAAGCATAATGCTAAAAGTATTTGTCATTCCGAGTGGGCGAGGAATCTACTGTGTTAGGCTCATTTGGTAAGCAGCAGATGTCGCCTTCTCTCGATAGCTATCGGGAGACATGACAAAATACATCCTGCACCAAACAACTTCTATATTGATGGCAAATCTCTTGGTTTTCCACACATGTAGGAAACGAGTTTTAAAATCTAAACCAAATTATGATATGTTTGCACTATTATATAATCCTTATTCTGCAAAACTGACTACTAACTACTACCCGCCGCGGCGGGCTAACTACTGACTACTAACTACTAAAAATGAAACCCGAGGATATTATCATACTTATTGCTGCTTACTTTGGCGTACTCTTAGTTATTTCATGGTTCACCTCACGCAAAAGTACCGAGCAAACTTTCTATAATGGCGACCATAAAAGTCCTTGGTATATCGTTGCATTCGGACTTATAGGAACCTCGCTCTCGGCAGTGTCTCTAGTATCTGTAACAGGGAATGTGCAAAGTACAAATATTGAATCGAACCATTTTAGTTATATGCAAATTGTGGCAGGTTATGTAGTAGGATATATAATAATATCTTATGTATTATTGCCCTTATATTATAAACATAATCTCACTTCTATATATAATTATCTCAGTATCCGTTTTGGTAACAGAAGCAGAAAGACAGGAGCTTTTTATTTTATACTTTCTCGCATGTTGGGTGCCTCTGCACGCGTATATCTGGCCGTAGTAGTAATGGAAGGTTTGGTGATTAGCCAATTGGGTTTTTACGTACCATTTGAAGCAACAGTTGCTATCATATTATTTTTAATTTTCTTATATACATTTCAATCAGGAATTAAGACTATTATATGGACGGATACTTTACAAACTATATTATTATTGGCGGCCATTGGTTTTGCTATAGTAGAATTAAATAGTTTGTTGGGAAATTCTATTGATGAAAATTTGAAACTGATTGTCAATAATAATTTCACCGAAGTTTTTACTACTGGTACGAGTGGTTTTATAAAAAACTTCCTAGCAGGACTCTTCATTTGCGTAACGATGACGGGCCTCGACCAAGGTATGATGCAACGAAGCCTGAGTTGCCCTTCGCTAAAAGATGCACAAAAAAATATTATGAGTTTTGCAGTAGTTGTATTTATTGTAAACTTATTATTTGTATATATTGGTGCATTATTGGCACAGCATGTTTTAAGTACTGGTTTGCATTTCGATAGAACAGATGCTATATTCCCTTATATAGCTTCTACCTCATTTGCACCTGTTGCTATGGGCTTATTTGTGCTGGGAATGATAGCCGCAACTTTCTCCTCAGCCGATGATGCCATGGCAGCTCTCACCACTTCTTTATCATTAGATATTTTTGGAATAAAAGGCGAAACAAAACGCGATGGCGTTTTAAGAAAAATTATACATTTGGGAGTAGCTGCAGGTATGTTTTTGCTCATTGTATTATTCTTTAAAGGCAGTGCCGATGCAGTAATTGGAATGGTACTTAAAATAGGTTCTATCACCTACGGTCCGCTCTTAGGTATGTTTGCCTTTGGCATGATTAGCAAAAAGAAATTACAAGACAGCTATATGCCTTGGATTGCGATCATATCTCCCTTGCTGGTAGCTGGAATTTGTATATATATATATTACTTGCGAAATATAGATTTCAAATTAGAAAACTTATTCTCTTTGGCACAAATATGGAAGATGGTTTTCTCGGTAGTAGGCACTGAAATAATTGTATATATAGCAGCTACCTGTTATTTTATGATGTGGTTTTTCTCAGACGGGAAGCAGAGTGAAAAGGTTGTGGTGGTTGAGGGGTTGTAGAGTTTTTCCATTTGGCTTTTATCACCTCAACCCCTTCTCCTTCTCCCAAGGAGAAGCCCCGATAGCTGCAGAGGAGATACCCATCGCATTAAATCTAAATTGCTGCGTAATATTTTAAGTCTCGCAAAACTGTAACCCCACAGCTATCGGGGTATCTCCAGCAGAGAGACCCGCCGCGGCGGGAGAGAGCGGGGCTCCCGCCCGCACCCCATACATCATCGGAATTTTATTCCTTAAATGTTTTATTACATAATTTCCATCTGCTGTTTTTTCTGTATGTTTAAAACAGTTATAGTGCGAGAAATCATATTCATTAAATACTTCTATTTTTAATCCTGCTTGTATTAAAGCATTCAGTACTTCGCTCAAATCGTGGTTCCAACCGTAGGAAAGATTTTTGATATCTGCATTGTGGTCTGCATAGCTACCAGATTCTTCTTCAATAATAGTTTCTTTATTAAAATAGGAGTATTGTATGTATTTAAATTCATCATCGAACATCCATACCACAGGATGAAAGTCGACCAAAATAAATAGTCCACTAGGCTTTAAAAAGTGTGCAATAATATTGGCCCATTTCGTCATATCGGGCAACCAACCTATGGTACCATAAGTAGTATATATAATATCGTATTTGCCTTGTAAATTATTGGGTAAATCATATATATCGCTACATACAAATTTTGCCTGGAGTTGTGTTTGCTCGGCAAGTTTTTCTGCTTCTTGTATAGCTTTTGGTGATAAATCTACGCCTGTTACTTCTGCTCCCAATCTTGCCAATGACATGGTATCCAACCCGAAGTGACATTGTAAGTGTAATAATGATTTGCCTGTTATATCGCCCAATAAATCTAGCTCGGTTTTGTTTAAAGTACTATTGCCATTTAAAAAAGCAGGTACATTGTAAAACTCGGTTTTGAGATGTGCTTCTGTTCTTTTATCCCAAAGCTCACGATTGATTTTTATATACTCGGGTTCCATCATTTTTTTATCTCTTTCATGATGTCATTCATCATATCTATTTGCATTTGTTGTATCTCAATGAGTTCTTGTTGCTGGTGCATGATAAGGTGGTCAATTTTTTCGTGCAGCATACGTATTTCCAATTCCGATTTCAAGTTTATCATATAATCTTTTTTCGAACGCTGTCTGTCTTTTTGCTCTTGCCTGTTCTGGCTCATCATAATAACGGGAGCTTGCAGGGCTGCCAAACAGGAGAGTATCAAGTTTAATAATATAAATGGATATGGATCGAAGGGCTTGGCAACCATAATAAATATATTGATGCATATCCAGATAAAAATAAATACACCAAACATAATAATAAATCTCCAACTACCTCCAAAGGAAGCAATCTTATCAGCGAGTCTTTGCCCAAGGGTAAGTGCAGGACCCTCATCGCTCTCGTCCATTTTATCGCTGAGTGTAGTATGCTTACGCATATTATTCAAAACGGTTTCCTCCATTTCTGTTAGGATGCCCGTTTCGCCCTGCAAATAATATTCTATATATTTTTGTCGGTAGTCATTTAGTTCACTGAGGGATATATAATTTTTTTCATTAAAATCGGGATGTTCATTTTGTATCATACTAAACAAACTTTTCCTTAAAGTCTTTGCTGAAACTCTTTCATTGGCAGGGAAGTCAATTCCAGAAATATCACTTTTAAAGTTTGCCATAATTATTATATATATTAAATGAGACCCTGAATCCCGATAGCTGCGGCACAGGGCGACGCTGACGACTGATTATAATCCTTTGCCCGCTGCAATAATTTCTGCGATATCAAGCACGGCAATTTGGTCTTCTTTTTCCACATGTTTTATTCCATCGGTAAGCATCGTATTGCAAAACGGGCAAGCTGCAGCAACTATCGTGGCACCCGTTTCTAAAATATCATCGGTGCGTTCAATATTAATTTCTTTATTACCCTTTTCTGCTTCTTTGAACATTTGAGCACCACCAGCACCGCAGCATAAGCCATTGGTTTTGCAGCGTTTCATTTCTACCAATTCCGCATCAAGTTTTTCCATCAACATTCGTGGGGCTTCATATATACCATTTGCACGACCTAGATAACAAGAATCGTGATAGGTTATTTTTTTACCTTTGAATTCTCCTCCTTCAATAGCAAGTCTGCCATCATCCAACAATTGCTGCAAGTATTGAGCATGATGTATTACATTATAATTCCCGCCCAAACTCGGGTATTCATTTTTGAGGGTATTAAAACAATGCGGACAAGTGGTTACTATATTTTTTATTTCGTAAGCATTTAGTACTTCTATGTTTTGCATGGCCAACATCTGAAATAAAAATTCATTGCCCGCTCTTTTTGCAGGGTCGCCCGTACATGATTCTTCGGTACCTAATATGGCAAACTTTACCCCTACGTGATTTAAAATCTTAGCAAAAGCCTTAGATACTTTTTGTGCACGTTGGTCGAAACTGCCCGCACACCCCACCCAAAAAAGCACCTCGGGTGTTTCGCCCTGGGCCATCATTTCACTAAGCAAAGGAATATTTTCCATAATCAAAACTGCTTTTTATTTTGCGATGCAAACATAAGCTAGGGCGGGGTAATACCGACACTCAATATATATTAGTCCAAAAGAAAGGGGGACTAATGCCCCGCATCCCGATAATTATCGGGATTAAGCGGGACATTCGGGATGTAGTTC